>JBDLIQ010000099.1:0-14729 GCA_039714775.1 Bacteroidota bacterium | reverse complement strand
TCCCGAATCCCAAGGTACGCTTTCGTGATTTTCACCGAACTATGGTTGAACAGGTTACCCAGTAGTATCAACGATTTTTCAGAATAGTCATGTAACTCCCATACGTGCCGACCCAGAGTTTTTCTGAACATGTGGGTGCTGACCTCTTCTGGTTCGATTTGAAGCCTGTATTTGACCGCTAATTGCTTCAATCACCTGTTTACGTACTGGATATTAATCGGCTTGCTACCACCTTTATTAGCGAAAATCAGCGCATCTCCATCCTCAATATCCATGGTTGGAAGGATTTGATTCTACCAGGGATGGCTATGGGCCTGCTTGGTTGCGCAGTGGGTAACTACCTTGGGTTTGCCATAGCCTTTTTAATGAAAGTTCTTTTGGGAGCTTAATATTTGCACCATTGCTCAACCCTTTGCTGTTGAAGTTTCTATAAAAGCATCTATATTTATCAGCAAGAATCTGAAAGAAACAGAACGAATGAAACACAAACTGACCACATACCTCATCCTCCTTTTCCCCACCCTTCTTTTACCTGCCCTCCTTTCGGGTCAGCTCCTTGATGACGAGGCCAGCAAATGCGGGACAGACCTGCAGGCTAAATCCGCGGCAACTATCCTGGAGTTGGGTGCCCACTGGGGCTATGGCTATGAGGATCTGCTGAGCGACCTGAATGTTTGGGGGAGCAGCGAATTTGTCTTTACCAGTTCAATAGGAGAAAGTACACTGGGAAGAGAAATATACGAACTGACCATCACTGATAGCAGTAGTACTTTACCAGATGAAGAGAAACACAGGATCTACATTCATGCCAGGACCCATCCTGGAGAGGTTCAGTCTTTCTGGGTAACCAATGAGATCATTAATCTCCTCCTGGGTGAAAGCGAGCTTGGTGCTTTTTTAAGGAGCAGCTGCATTTTTCATGTTGTACCGATGTACAATCCCGATGGTGTGGAGCTGGAGTATCCCAGGGAAAATGCAAATGGCATCGACATTGAAAGCAATTGGGGTAATGCTTCTCCCGAGGATGAGGTGGTGAACCTGAGGAGTCGTTTTGAGGATTTGATGTGGGAGGATAATCCCATTGAGATAGCGCTGAATATGCACTCGGCTGTCGCTTGCAAGCGCTATTTCGTCTATCATCATGCAAACGGGACCTCCAGTGAGTACGCACAGCTTGAAGAGGATTTCATAGGGGCTGTCTGGAACCATTTTCCCCTGGGCATGGAACCCTACTACTATTATGTTAGCTGGAAGACCGGAACTCCCGATCGTTACCCCGAAAGCTGGTGGTGGAACAACCATGCCGAGTGGGTGATGGCGTTGACCTATGAAGATATGAATTGTGCCTCTGCGGGTTACTATGATACAACAGCCTATGCCATCCTGCATGGGATCTCCGATTACCTTGAATTGGGATTTCCTGTGGGATTAGGGAAGCGTGAGGAGCTTTCACTTGAAATAGAGGCCTATCCGAATCCTTTCTCAGACCACCTGTTTATTGAATGGAACCCTGTGGAAGTGTTGCAATCGGTCCATATCACCGATATGGCGGGGCGCATGGTCTATCAGATGACGGAAACGGAGGCACTTGACGGAAAGCTAGCCTGGAACGGCATTGATCAGAATGGAAGAGGAATTTCAGCTGGCATCTATCTCCTCAATATGATCTTCGAGAACCGGATTGAAAGTATCAAACTGGTTAAGCAATAGGTGCCAGGAAACAGATCTCACGGCTTTTCCAGGTGGCTGTACAAGCATTCAATCCTGAGGACCTACCCACGCAGTGCCCTGATCCGCTGCAGGAGGGGCGGATGGGAATAGTGAAAGAATACGTAGGCCGGATGGGGTGTCAGGTTGCTCAGGGTGCTCTTTGAAAGGGTCTTCAGGGATGAGATCAGGTACTCTCCGTTGTAGTGCTCCCGGGCAAAGCGATCCGCCTGGTACTCGTTGTGCCTTGAGAAGAGGCTGGTACCGATTCCTAAAAGCATGGATATGGGAGAATAGAGCACCCCGAAGGCGATCAGTCCCAGGTGAAAGGAGGCCTTCTCCCCTCCCAGTGCCACTGCAAAACTATCTTCACCCACAAAGAGTGAGAAGAGATAGAGGGTAAGCGCAGTCTGGAGGATCGACAAAACAAGGCCCGTGGTGGTGTGCCTCTTCTTGTTGTGTCCCACCTCATGAGCCAGTACTGCCACAATCTCCTCCTCCTTCAGCTCCTTGATCAGGGTGTCAAACAGGACGATCCGTTTCTTGGGGCCCAGTCCGGTAAAGTAGGCGTTGGCTTTACTGGAGCGTTTTGATCCGTCCATCACATAGATGTTGTCCAGCCTGAAATTCACACTTTGAGCAAACTCCTCAATCCTGGTACGCAGGGTACCCTCCTCCAGCGGTGTCTGCTTGTTGAACAGCGGGACAATCAGGTTGGAGTAGAACATGGTCATAAAGAGCGAAAAGAGGGTCACCACTCCCAGCACCACCAGCCAGAACAGGGGTCCGGTCAACATGTAGATCCATGTGATCAGAGCCAGCAGTCCGCCACCGATAATGGCTCCCAGCAACCATCCCTTCAGCTTATCCAGAATAAAGGTCTTCACTGTGGTCCGGTTAAATCCATAGCGCTCCTCAATCACAAAGGTGCCATAAAGCGCGAAAGGGGTGGTCAGAATATCACTTATAAAACCCAGAATCCCAAAGAAAACAAGAACTACCACAATGTAGTTGGATATCATTCCTGAGACCCACCGGTCGAGCCAGCCAAATCCACCCAGGAAAAACACGACACCGATTGTAACGATGCTTATGGTGCTGGTAATAAATGAAAAACGGGTGTTATCACGTTTGTATTGCTGACTTTTACGGTACTCCTCTTCATCAAAGATCCCCTTCAGCTCTTCCGGCAATTCAGTCACCGTATGCTTAAGGTTCAACATATCAAGCAGCTGATCCAGCAGGTAACCAAATACCAGGACCGCAATAATCACTACAAATATTGTATTGTACATCTCCATCTCATATATATTAACTTCCAACTACCTAGCTTCCAGCTACCTAACTATTATCTAACCTGTTGATAAAGTTCACTCCTGTTCAGTATCCTGATATCCAGCTCCTCCTGGTATGCGCATGTGGCATCCAGTGAGTCGTATTGAATAGCCATGTTGAGCAGGTACCCGGCCGAATCGAGGTTGTCCTCCAACTCATAATAGATGGCCATGTTGTGATAGGCCTTGGCAACCGCGGTACTGTCCTTGCTCGCAGTAAGATCTTCCCATATCTCGTACGCCCTCTCCCAATCGCCCAGGTCGGTCTGCCTGGCAGCCATTTTCAGCGAATCCTCCCTCCCCCGGTAGAGGCTCCTGGTGGTGTGCACCCAGATGGGAACCAGGTACCTCCCGTACCTCCTCCCGCTGGTGTAGAATGCCTCCTTCAGCATCCGTGCAGTTGGGTGATAGTTCACGACCTGTCCGTCCAGCACCTCTGTAAAAAAGAGGGTATCCGACAGGATATAGGTATCAAAAGGCCTTGGGTTACCGGGCAGATAGATTGTCCACCAGATCTTGCTTGAGATCTCATAATACCTGGTGCGAACTTCAGCAATTGAACCTGAGAAGTACTCAACTACCCTCTCATAATCCAGTGAATAGGATTCCAGGCTCAGAATGGCATCACCTTCCATCTCTTCACATATGGCAGCCACCTCCCTCCTGGTCAGGACCAGGTCATCAAGGGCAGTGGTATCGCTCCTTCGTTGACTTTTCCAGAAGGGATATCGAAACTCTTCGATTGGAGATTGCTGTAAAACACCGAAAAGCCCCCGGTTCAGGTTGTTGATAATCAGGGTATCAAGGATTATAAGCTGTTCTGGAGTCAGACCCTTTGCATCCTCTTTCTCAAAAGCATCCATTGTGATAGGGGCCCTGTTGAGGATAATCAGCTGCTTCACGCTTTCCGGCAGACTCACCGTTGCGGGTTCAAGCACCTCAAACTCCACCACACTATAGATCCCGGCGCAACCATGAAACAGCAGTCCGCTCAGCAAAGACAGTGCAAATAAGTGAATCCTTGATCTAATAGCTTAACCCTTCTCGCTTTATAAACTTTTAACTACCCAACTATCAAACGCTCATCCCGCCACAAACCTGCAGGGTCTGACCGGTCATATAGGATGAAAGGTCCGAAGCGAGGAAGAGGGAGACATTGGCCACATCTTCGGGCACACCTCCGCGTCTCAGTGGAATGGTCTTGATCCACTCCTCCTTCACATTCTCGGGCAGCTTGTCGGTCATGTCGGTAATGATGAAACCCGGGGCAATGGCATTGCACCTTACGCTTCTTGCACCCAGCTCTTTGGCGATTGATTTTGTGAATCCAAGAATTCCTGCCTTGGATGCTGAGTAGTTGGCCTGACCGGCATTTCCGTTCACACCCACCACCGAACTCATGTTGATGATGGAACCGGTTCTCGCCTTGAGCATATATTTCTGCACCGCCTTGGTAAAGTTAAACACCGATTTAAGGTTCACCTTGATCACCAGGTCCCACATCTCCTCATCCATGCGCATCAGCAGGGTGTCACGGGTAATCCCGGCATTGTTGACAAGCACATCAACCTTTCCGAAATCCTCCACGATCTGGTCCACCACCTGGTGGGTCTGTTCGTAATTACTGGCATCGCTCACATATCCTTTGCCCTTTACGCCCATATCGGAGAGCGTTTTTTCCAGCGATTCCATGTTCTCGTCTTTGGAGAGGTCTGTGAAAGCCACATCGGCACCCTCTTCAGCAAAACGAAGGGCAATCATCCGTCCAATTCCCCTGGCTGCACCGGTAACAACAGCAACTTTTCCTTTGAGTAAATCCATATTATAAAGTTTTAAGTTTATTTATGACAGAAGATCGGCCATTTTTTGTCCGATTTCGGCTGGCGACACTACAACAGAGATGCCGCACTCTTCCATGATTTTCATTTTTGCCTCTGCAGTATCGGCCTTTCCACCGATGATGGCTCCTGCGTGACCCATTCTCCGACCCTTGGGAGCCGTCTGTCCGGCGATAAACCCAACAACAGGTTTGGTGCCATGCTCCTTGATCCAGTAGGCTGCTTCTGCCTCCATGCTTCCCCCGATCTCACCAATCATGATGATCCCTTTGGTCTGCTCATCCTCCATCAGCAGCTTTACAGCATCCATCGTAGTGGTCCCGATGATGGGATCTCCCCCGATCCCGATGCAGGTGGATTGCCCCAGTCCTGCCTTGGTGATCTGGTCAACCGCCTCATAGGTGAGTGTCCCCGACCTGGAGACGATTCCTACCATACCCTCCTTGTGAATAAATCCGGGCATGATTCCCACCTTGGCCTGTCCAGGTGTAATCACCCCCGGACAATTTGGACCGATCAGACGGGTCTCTTTATCTGCAAGGAACTCTTTTACTTTGATCATATCTGCCGTGGGGATCCCCTCGGTAATACATACCACCAGTTTGATCCCTGCATCTGCAGCTTCCATAATGGCATCTGCAGCAAATGCCGGGGGAACAAAAATAACGGATGTGTCTGCCCTGGCCTCTTCAACGGCTTCACGGACTGTATTAAAGACCGGTTTGCCCAGGTGCTCCTGTCCTCCCTTACCAGGCGTCACACCACCGACTACATCGGTTCCATATTCCAGCATCTGCTCAGCGTGGAATGTTCCTTCACTGCCGGTGAAGCCCTGGACAATCACCCTGGATTGTTTATTCAATAGTACGCTCATCAATTTCGTTGTTTGGGTTTATTTGAACCTCCCAAAAGTAAATACAATGAAGTTGAAAACAAAACAAAATATCAGTACTTTTAAGTGTGGAAGCGATCCTCTACATCGGCATCTCCCAGACCCTTTTTGCAGGTATACTCATCGCTGCAAAAAAGCCACGTATGCTTGCCAACCGGATCCTGGCCGCATGGCTGCTGCTGATCTGCACCGAGATGATCATTGTGCTGGTCAATGAAACACTGGTGGAGCTCTACCCCATCAAGATTCTTCCCTACACCTACGGACCTCTGTTGCTGCTCTATACAAGGTGGATGACTACCGAGAAGCCCCTCTTCGATCCCCGCTACCTGTGGCATTTTGCACCCTTCTTTCTTTTTCTGATTGCCTCCCTCCTTTTTGTTGATGAGCGTGTGATGACCGGCACTGACGGGTTCCTGGTCACAGACCGTTTTGTCTCCTTTCGGATCATCTATGCCATCACATTCTTCGTCTCCATCACAGCCTACTCCATTGCCACTTTTGTGGAAATCAACCGCCACCAGAAGCGGCTCAAGCAGCTGGTGAGCTACTCATCCGGTAAAATCACCCTCCAATGGCTGCTGGGGCTTTCCATCACATTCTACGCGGGTTATGTGGTCATGTTCATCTTTGGAGGAGTCGATATCGCGGTCGGTTTTATGCCGTTTGATCCCTATGAACTCTCTTTTATCGGTCTTACGATCCTTACCTTTCTCTTTACCATTTTCGGATTCAACCAGCCCAGTATATTTGAAGAGGTTGTTAAAGACCTGGAGGTTGCCGTGGAGCCTTCCGGAGATGAGGTCCGGAAGAAATATGCCCGTTCCGGACTGAAGAAGAGGGATGCGGAGCGGTACATTCAAATGATTGAGGAGTGCATGAAGGTTGACAAACCCTACCTGGAGCGGGAGCTCACCATTTATGACCTCTCCGCCCAATTGCAGATACCCCGTCATTTCCTCTCCGAGGTGATCAACGAACACATGGAGAGGAACTTCTATCACCTGGTGAACGATTACCGGATCCAGGAGGTGAAACAGCGGATATCGGACCCTGCATACAACCACCTGACCATCCTGGCCATTGCCTATGATTCAGGATTCAACTCCAAATCAAGCTTTAATACCATATTCAAGGAGAAGACCGGAATGACCCCCAGCGAATACCAGCGTTCTGTCAACTCCATCACCTCCTGAGAGTCTGCCTGTCTCCTGACCATTTTTTCCTGTACTGCCCTGAGAATAGGAAAATGAGACCATGACAAATGTCGTTACACTGTTACGACAATTTGTTTTCCGTAAACTGCCACGATCAGCAAGTTAATGCCTGCAATGAGGTCCGGTCCAACAAGACTGAACCTATTTCTACAATTTCACAGGTCCGGACCGCCTTAGATGGACGATATTTACATGACTGCCTTCTAGTTTTGATAAAAAACAGAGATGAGGCATGTGTCAAAAACCTTTGGAGGCTGGATTGCAGTATTGATATTGATCGCATCTCCTGCCCTTCCACAAAGCCTGTTTGAATCCTCCCGGACCTCCACACATGAGAAGTTAGTTAGCAATAATTTTTCCCCGGGGGGATTCATCCGCTCTGTAGCCTATGTGGCCAACAGACCAGAAACAGATAGTAAATACCTCCAGAGCGCATATGTGCAGGTGGGCTTGTTGCTCGATGCAAAGGCTGGCCAGTGGTCCACAGCAAAGGCTGAGGTCAGACTGAAATACGGAACTGAGTTCGATCAGGCAGTTTCCCGGATGGAGATCAGGGAGGCCACCATCGACCTTCGTGCCGGTCCTGCCGAATTGACACTGGGAAAACTGATCACCCCCTGGGGAAAAGGTACCATGTTCAATCCGGTGGATAAGATCACTCCCCTTGATCCCACCATCCGCTCCCCCGAGCAGGACGATATGCTGCTGGGAACATGGGGCGTGCAGGGAAGGATTCACCTTGGTAATGCCATGAAACTTACAGCCACCTGGAAACCGGTCTATCGCTCCAGTAAATTACTGATCGACCCGATCCCCATGCCGGAGTATGTAAACTTCCTTGAGCCGGACCATCCGGGGACAGAGCTGAAGGAGGGCAGTTATGGGTTGAACTGGGATATCTATACCGGACCGATGGACCTTTCCCTTTACTGGTTCGAAGGATACCACCACTGGCCCGGGATCGGTTATGACTCCCTGATGATCGACCCCATCACCATGGAGCCCCTGGCACTGAATCTGGTGGAGCGGGCCTACAGGATCAGGATGGCGGGACTGGATCTCTCTGTGCCGCTGGGATCCTGGATATTCAGGGCAGAGGGCGGCTGGCAGCAAACCCTCGAATCGCATGAAACTGCTGAATACCTTCCCTTCCCTGAGCTCTCCTACACGGCAGAGGTGGAGCGATCCGGCAGACATTTCGGACTGCTGGCCGGATATTATGGCAAATACATTATCGACTACGCCCCATCGCTTGCGGAGCCCTCTCTTTTACATATTCGCGCCTTTAACCGCCTCTATAACTACCAGATGGATCAGTTTTATCATACAGTTTTTTTAGTGGGGAGCCTCTCCCTGTGGCACGACCAGGTAGAGATTGGCCTCCCTTTGATCCATCACCTGACCACCGGAGAGTGGACCATTCTGCCGGGAATCTCATACCTGCCAACTGATGGATTAAAAATCACGGCAGGGTTCAGTGGATTATATGGTTCCGAAAACTCCCTTTATGATATGGTGGGGCCTGTTCTCAATGCCGGGTACCTCTCTGTTAAACTCTCATTTTAACCCTCTGTATCATGCAATTCAAACTTACATAACATGGAATCAAAGATTATTAAATACCGCTGGCCAATCATCATCTTCTCAGCAGTGGTTACACTGGGATTTTCCACCCTGCTCTTTAACCTTGAGGTAGAACCCGACCTGAAGAGGTATTTTCCGAAAACCATGACCTCCGTGGTGAATACCGACAGGATCGAAGCGGTGTTCGGGAACCAGGATCTGGTGATGGTCATTTTCGAGACCGGGGATATCCTCAATGAGGCCACCCTGAGGCGGATTAAGCAGCTGGAAAAGGAGTTTAAGAAGGTGGAAGGGGTCAGAAGAAGCTCATCGATGTTCGGTTCCAACCGGATTTACGGCGAAGAGGGGGTGATGTATGTGGAGCCAACCGTTCTTCGCATCCCCGAAAATTCGCATGAGAGAGAGGAGTTAAGGGAAATAATCCGGGAGAACGAGCTGGTTTACAATGTGATGGTGTCGGACGATTTTAAAGCTGCTTCGGTGGTACTCACCCTGGAGAAGGAGGCAGATGAAGATTGGGTATTTGCACAGATCCACACCCTCCTGGATGACTGTCCTGGCAGTGAAAAGGTGCATTTCGGGGGCCTTCCCTACCTGAGGCAGGCCATCGACGGGGATGTTAAAAGAGATGGCATGATCCTGATCCCCATTGCCCTGATCCTGATGCTGATTTTCCTCTACCTGGTGTTCCGTGAGTGGCGCGGTGTATGGCTGCCATTTATGGTGGTGGTGATCTCTGCACTGCTGGGGATCTCACTGATCCCCATCATCGGATGGAAGTTCTATGTAATCACCCTGCTGGTGCCTATCCTGCTGATCGCTGTGGCCAACGATTACGGGATCCATATGATCGCCAGGTACCAGGAGCTCCACGCTGCCGGCAATGGAGCCTCTATGGAGGAGCTCTCTGTCCGTATCACACGTTCCCTCTGGAGACCGATCCTGCTTACAGGGATTACCACCATTGCCGGTATTTCAGCCCTCTGGGCACATACCATGATCCCTGCCCGGCAGATGGCGCTGGTGGCGAGCATCGGGATCCTCTTTGCCATCTTCTACAGCCTGGTGCTGCTGCCGGCGGTGCTCTCCCTCCTTAAGCGGCCAGAGCTCCGAAATAGAGCCAGGGAAAGGAAGAGAGACGAAAACCGGAACCTGCTGGGCCGGTTTGCCCTCTTTGTGGTCCGCCGCAGGAGGATCATCCCTTTTGTGGCCCTCGCTGTTACACTGATCTTCTCCGTTGGGATCCTCTTCCTGAAGGTGGACTCCAACGAAGAGAACTTCTTTCCTGCACAGCATGAGGTAAAAGAGGCGGCTCGGATCATCAACAACAAATTCGGGGGATCTGAAAGCATCTCGGTGATGTTCTCCGGGGATATGCTTGATCCGGACATTTTAGAGCGCATGGAGGGGTACCGCACACAACTGGAAATGCTTGAAGCCATCGATCTGACCATCTCATTTTCAGGGGTGGTCCGGGAGATCAGCAAAGCCCTGAACGACCCGGAGGAGCCGCTCTATGACCGGATCCCTCCCACCCGGGAGGCTGTAGCACAATACATGGAGCTCTACGCCATGAACGGGGATCCGGAAGCACTCGAGCAGGTGGTGGATTTCAACTATAACCATGCCCACCTGATGATCCGGATCAACGATGCCGGCAATGAGACCGTGAACAGTATCATTAACCTTCTTGAGACCTTTGCTGCCGGTGACCCCTCCATTATCTCCATTGGCGGATATGGATATATTCGCACCGAACTGGCCAACAAGGTGCTGTCAGGTACCTTTTACTCACTGGGGATCGCCCTGCTGGTGATCTTTGTTTTACTCTCTCTCATCTTCCGATCACCATCTGCAGGCTTTCTTGGGATCATCCCCCTCTCCGTCTCTGTGCTGGTACTTTTCGGGTTGATGGGACTTACGGGGATCCGATTGGATGTGGCTACCGCCCTCTTATCATCCATCATGATCGGTGTGGGTGTGGATTATACCATCCACTTCCTGTGGCGTTACAGGGAGGAGCGCTGGCAGGGCCGACAGCCGAAAGAGGCTGTACTTACAACAATCACCACCACCGGGAGGGGCATTATATTCAACGCCCTCTCTGTGATTGTGGGGTTTGTGGTGCTGATCATCTCCTCCTTCACCCCCATCCGGTTTTTCGGGGTGCTGGTGGTTGTATCGATCTTCAGCTGCCTGGTGGGAGCGCTGGTAATCCTTCCGGCCCTTGTTCTCAGGTTCAGGTTTGCCTTCCTTGAACCAGAAGCAGTTAGAACGGAAATAACGGATAGTAAAACCCTTCAGCGGATTGCCATGTTCCTGGTCCTTGCCTCAATGGCCCTGATAAGCACCAGCGCCCAGAATGCAAAAGAGATCGTCAGGAATAGTCATAATGTGGTGAAGGTAAGCTCATTCGAGGCGCTCTCCACCCTCACCATCACCGACTCCAGGGGAAACCAGCGTATCCGCAAAAACAGCATGGCCTCCATCTCCCTGCCCGACGGTACCGAGAAGCGGATCATCAGGTTCCTCTCCCCGGCCGAGGTGAAGGGGACCGGAATATTGATCTTCGACTACCCCGAGAAAGCCGATGACATGTGGATCTACCTGCCAGCCCTCAGGAAGACCAGGCGGATCGTGAGCCGGGAGAAGAGCAAAAGTTTTATGGGCAGCGAGTTCTCCAATGCCAACATGACCGCTCCCGGACTGGATGATTTTACCTACAGGATATTGGATGAAGTAATACTTAAGGGAAAGAGCTGTTACAAATTGGAATCCAGACCGGTAAACGAGGACCTTGAGGATCAGTACGGCTACTCCAGGTCGCTCTCCTGGGTGGAGAAAGGGACTTACCTGGTGCGTCTGATCAAGTACTTCAATTTTGATGACGAACTGTTCAAGACCATTACCAACAGGGAGTTCAGAAAGCTGGACGATGCAGGTGAAGTTTACATGGTCACCCACATGCATGCCGAGAACCACAGCAACGGCCGCTCCTCTGAAATGATCATGACGGAAGTGGCAGTTTCCACCACCAAAGCATCCTGGTTTACCGTGGCCTTCCTGGAGAGTCAATGATCCCGGTTTTTTTCCCAATAATGGCTATCTTGTGCGTGGTAAATGATGAGCGAGACAACCATATGTGCATTGGCCACCCCGGGTAGCGGAGCCATCGCCGTGATCAGGATCAGCGGTCCGGAGAGCTTTGATATCGTGGAGAAACTCTTCATCCCGGCAACTGACGGGAAAAAACTATCGGACCAACCACCCAACACCATCCATTTCGGAACCATTCATGAGGGTGAAAACATAGTGGATGAGGTGCTTGTAAGCCTCTTCAGGGAACCCCACTCCTATACCGGTGAGGATTCCATTGAGATCTCCTGCCATGGATCTCCCTACATCCAGCAGAAGATCCTGGAACTGCTGGTAGCCCAGGGAGCACAGCCTGCCCGGGCCGGAGAATTCACCCAGCGTGCCTTTATGAACGGAAAGATGGATCTCTCCCAGGCTGAGGCGGTGGCAGACCTGATTGCTGCCGAATCGGAAGGAGCCCACAGGGTGGCCCTGCAGCAACTGAGGGGTGGTTTTTCGGACAAGCTAAAGGGATTGCGCGACCGCCTGCTCCATTTCATCTCCATGATCGAGCTGGAGCTGGATTTCAGCGAGGAGGATGTGGAGTTCGCCGACCGGAAAGAACTTATACAACTGGTGGATGAAATCGCAACCCTCATCGGTGAGCTGATCAGCTCTTTCCAGCTGGGCAATGTCCTGAAGCGCGGGGTCCCGGTGGCCATTATCGGCCGGCCCAATGTGGGAAAATCAACCCTGCTTAATGCCATCCTCAATGAGGAGCGTGCCATTGTCAGTGAGATCGAAGGGACCACCCGTGATTCCATCGAAGACACCATCAACCTGGAGGGGGTCACCTTCCGCTTTATCGATACCGCAGGTCTGCGCGAAACCGCCGACACCATCGAGAACCTTGGAATCCGGAAGACTTACCAGAAAATAGAGCAGGCCTCCATTGTCCTGCTGCTCACCGAAGCCAGTGACAAGCCCGAAATCATTCAGCGCTCCATCAAGGCTATCCGGGAACAGCTTTCCGAAAGTGACAAACAGCTTGTTGTGGTTCTGAATAAATCGGACCGGATCTCCGAAGCAGCGCTCAAAGCCCTGGAGAAGAGCATACCGCTCGATGAAAATGAGAAGATTATCTCCATATCGGCCGAGAAACAGGAGAACATACAGGGCCTTACCACCCTTCTACTCGATATAGTAAACATAGGCAGCATCAAACACCAGGATGTGGTGATCTCCAACATACGGCACCATAATGCCCTGAAATCGGCCTCTGAGAGCCTCACCAGGGTCTCCGAAGGGCTCACCTCTGCCCTCCCCTCCGACCTGCTGGCCCAGGACATCCGCGAAGTACTCCACTACCTGGGCGAAATTACCGGCGAAGTGACCACCGACGAGATCCTCAGCAACATCTTCAAAAACTTCTGTATCGGAAAATAGAATCAGAAAAGTCTTTCAATCTGTGGTTAGATCAGCCTCATGGCCTCTTGAATAAGTTCCCTGCTTGTCTATTCTGAATAGTTTAACAAGGTTTTGATCTAAAACCTCTACCTGCTGTTTATCCAGGGACCCAAGCCGTCCAAGTACCAGGCTTTTATCTATTGTCGCCATTTTATTCAGCCTTACAACAGATACTTTCTTTAGTCCGTTCAAATCTGTTGGTTGAATTGTAATATCAAAATCAGATATCCTCCTCAATTGTGAAGTTACAAAACAGACTGTAACATCCTCTCCTGATTCAAACAATACAATTGCAGGTCTGTTTTTATTACCTGACAAATCGGTAAAAGGAAAAGGAAGCAAAACAATATCGCCTTTGATCATTTGTACTTCTCCTTTAAGTCATTAACTGTGTACAAATCTTCCTCATCATTTAAAAAGTCAAAAGACCTGGACTCTGCAGTTATTTTTGGAATTCCTTCCCTGATAATCTGGTCATCAATTTTGCTTAACAGAAACTCTGCAAAATCATCTACCTCTTTTATGTCTGTGTCAGGTAAACGTCTGATTTTATTAGCAATACCTTCTATGAGCACCTCTCTATTCATGATTATCAGTTTATACAAACTTACAAAATCCTATTCATTTCAATAGAATTTGAGTTAATTTGAATGACTGATAAAACAATCGATCATATGACAGTTGACGAACTCATCAATAAGCTAAGAGATTTTCCGCCAGATCACAGGGTCATTATTCCCGGTTATGAGGATGGCTATAATGATATTACAATAATCAAGAAAACAGAGATTATTCCAGATTACTTTACGGAATGGTATTACGGACAACATCTTGACAAAGATGATTTTCTCAAAGTCGAGAAAATTGAGAATCCAGCATTTGAAAATTCAGTTTTGTTGAATGGTGAGAATCTGTTGGCTGAAGATAGATAGTCTCTTAAACAGAAAAACGTGAATGGAGGGAAGATCTACATTACTCCTGCAGGGCATCACCATACGCCCGGAAGCCCCCAAAGTCGGATTTCCCTTTTCGATCCCGGCCATCGCCAAGCTGAATCTGGGCTTGAATAAGCCCATCACTTTCCTGGTGGGTGAAAACGGAAGCGGAAAATCTACCATTCTTGAGGCCATTGCTGACAGGCTTGGCTTCAATGCCATGGGAGGATCCAAACATCACAGCTTCCATGAGGAATTTGAATCAGAGCTGGCCAGATACCTGTTACTGAGAAAAAATCCCAGTTGATTATCGCCACCCATTCCCCTATCCTTATGGCCTATCCCAATGCCGATATTTTCCTGCTGGACGAGAATGGAATCTCCAGAACCAACTACCCGGTTAGGTTTATCATTTTAGACTGTCATACTTGCTCATCGATAATTTGGCGACGCTTGAGAATCTCTGGAGTTTATAACAAAGGATCTGATGGATCTTGCTTATCCAGCAACTCTGGTGATATGGAATCGTCACTCCACTTCGGATTGAGATTGATGCAGTCGATGTAGATCTTCCAGGACCCATCTGTCTGCCTTTTATAGATGTCCACCACTTTAAGATCTAATAGTGTTGTGGGACCTCCTTCTTTATGCGTTATTGATATTATGCTATTCCCCCGGGT
>JBDLIQ010000098.1:0-14771 GCA_039714775.1 Bacteroidota bacterium | reverse complement strand
TTGCTTAACTTTGTAATTGAACTTCCCTAAGGGGGTGCCTTAAAATTCCAGGCTGAGATTATACCCTTAGAACCTGATCCGGATAATGCCGGTGTAGGGAAAACGAAGCTCATATGTTTAACTGTAATTAGAGAACATTATGAAGCGAGCAGCATGGATGCTTGCCATGTCATTCCTGGCATTGGCGGCATATAGCCAGCACACCATATCGGGTGTTGTAGTAGACAATGAGAACCAGCCTTTACCTGGTGCCAGCCTGGTAATCGACGAAATTGGCAGGGGAGGGGTGGCCTCCACAAACGGGGCATTCAGCCTTGAAAATGTACCGGAAGGTACCTTTACCCTGAAAATCACCTTTGTTGGATATGAAACTAAGACCAGGAGTTTTACCATACCCCCAGACCTTGACCTGGGCAGGATCTCTTTGAAACAGGCTTCGCTGATGATGGAGGAGGTGATGGTCACTGCCACCAGGGCGGGGGAGAAGGACCCGGTGGCATTCACCACCATAGACAGGGAGGAGATCTCTTCAAGGAATTTTGGACAGGATGTTCCCTTCCTGCTCTCCACAACCCCATCCCTGGTTACCTCTTCGGATGCGGGTCACGGGATCGGTTATACCACCATGAGGATACGGGGGACTGATGCCAACCGGATCAATGTGACCATCAACGGAATCCCGCTCAACGATGCCGAGTCCCACGCTGTCTACTGGGTCGATCTGCCCGATATTGCCACCTCGGTGGACAATATTCAGGTGCAGCGCGGGGTGGGGACCTCCACCAACGGGGCGCCTGCTTTTGGGGCCAGTGTGAACCTGATGACGCAGAAAGTAAGGAAGGAGCCATATGCCACCTATGAAGGCACCTTTGGTTCATTCAATACGGTACGGAATGTTGTTTCGGCAGGAACGGGACTTCTGAAGGATCGCTTTGCAGTGGATCTGAGGCTGTCGAACCTGCATTCGGACGGCTACATCGACCGTGCATGGACCGATTTGAAGTCTTACTATGGCTCGGCCGGTTATTACGATCAAAAAACCATGGTCAAATTTGTCACGTTTTCTGGAAAAGAGAGGCTTTACCAGGCCTGGAACGGGGTACCTTCCTATATGCTGGAGTCGGACCGGACCTACAACAGTGTGGGGGAGTATACCGACTCCAGTGGCAACACGGCCTGGTATGATAACCAGATCGATAACTACAGGCAGGACCATTATCAGCTGCATTTGACGCATGAGTTCAGTACGAAACTTTATGTCAATGCTGCCCTGCACTATACCAAGGGTGCTGGTTACTGGGAAGAGTATAAGGAGGATCAGGCGCTCTCCGGTTACCAGATGGAGGATGTGATCATGGGGACCGACTCCATCACAAAAACCGACCTGATCAGGCAGCGCTGGCTGGATAATGATTTTTTTGGAGTGGTAGGGGGACTGCACTACAAAGAGGATTGGATCAGTGCAATACTGGGAGGGGGATGGAACCGGTATGACGGGGACCATTTCGGAACGGTGGTCTGGGCACGTGTTCCGGGCAATACGGAGTTCAACCACCGCTGGTATGAGAACAGGGGGGTGAAAACCGACTGGAACAGCTACCTGAAGACCAGCATTCGTGCCGGTGACTGGCTCTCCCTTTTTACCGACCTTCAGATCCGTGGCATTGACTACAGCATAGAGGGGATCGACAACGACCTGAGGGATATCACCCAGCCGCACCACTATCTCTTTTTTAATCCAAAGGCCGGCCTGAATTTCCAGGTGGATCATCAACAACGGGCCTATTTTTCGGTTTCCCGTGCCAACCGGGAACCCAACCGCAGCAACTTTGTGGATGCAGATCCGGCCAGACCCGTCCCGGTCCATGAGACCCTGCTGGATTATGAGGCCGGGTACAGCTACAGGGGAGAGCAGCTCTCTTTCGATGCGAACCTTTACTATATGAATTATAGAAACCAGCTGGTGATGACCGGGGAGATCAATGATGTGGGCAGTCCTGTAATGACCAATGTAAAGGAGAGCTACAGGACGGGGCTCGAGTTTTCAGCTGCTGCCCGGTTCACCTCCTGGCTTCGCTGGGATGTGAATACCACCCTCAGCAGTAACAGGATCAGGAACTATGTGGGATATGTGGATAACTGGGATTACTGGGTTGATCCGGAGAATGAACCTTACCAGGTAGAGGAGGCGATGGAAACCACAAACCTCTCCTTCTCCCCTGGCATTATTGCCAGCAGTCAGCTGGATGCAGAACCTGTCGAAAACCTGCATGTGAACCTGATATCAAGATATGTGGGGAGACAGTACATCGACAACACCTCTTCGCAGGAGCGGAAGCTGGATCCCTACTTTGTGAATGATCTCAGGATCTCCTATGCACTTTATCCCCAATTCATTGAAGAGCTGTCGTTGCACCTGCAGATTCTGAATCTGCTGAATGTTCAATATGAGACCAATGCCTGGGTCTACAGGTACTATTCTGAAGGGGAACACAATGTGTACGACGGGTTCTATCCGCAGGCCGGGCTCCATTTTATGGCCGGAGTGAGGTTGAGATTCTGAAGAAACTTTTGCAATCAGTAGATAATTTTGATTAATTTACTGCCGCAAACCATGGAATGTTGATTCAACCTGATGAGCGGCCTGAAAATTAAGATCTATTTCTGGAAACTGGAACCGTCGGTTGGGGACGCTGTAACAGAGATCCTTACGAAGGGTAAGATCAATGCCATCTACGATGACTGCAAGGATTGTTCGGATCTGGCCGCCAGGCTTAAGAAGGATCCCCCCGACCTGATCATCGCCGATTTCGATGCCCCTGAGAAGGAGCGACGTTTGATTGAAAAGGAGATGGAGCCCTTTTACGCCGAGGTTCCCCTGATCTACCTGGTGGCCGAAGAGAACCTTCGGAAAGCAGCCGAAACACTGAATGCAGGGGCCTGGGGTTATGTCGAGAAGGGACAACTCTTCAAACTGATCCCATCGGTGTACTCTTCACAGAGGTATTCCAGTGTCATTAAACAGCAGAAAGAGGCTGAGCATGCCCTCAGTGAATCGAGGGACCGCTATATGTCCATTTTTAAGACGGTCAATGAGGGGATCCTGCTGTTTGATTTCGAATCAAGAGCACTTACCGACTATAATCCACGAATCCTGGAGCTTTTCGAGCTGACTGCTGAGGAGATGACAGGGCTGGATCTGGAGAGTTATTCAGTACAAGAGGAGGGTTATACCCTGGAGAGGGCCAGGGAGTACATTGTCGAGGCTGCAAAAGGGGAGCCCGTCTCCTTTGAGTGGAGGAACAGGACAAAAAGCGGTAGAAAATTCTGGACCCTGAATTCATTTTCCATTGTAGATATTGACCGCAGGCCTTATATATTATTGGTTACCAGGGATATTGATGAAAGAAAACAAGATGACCTGGTCAGGCAGGTACTTTTCGATGTATCCAATGCAGTAAGTACCACACAGAGCCTGGATGAACTGTACGAAAAGATCAGGGAGTCGCTTGGCCTTGTGTTGGATACCACCAACTGCTTTCTGGCCCTCTACAACAAGGAGGCGGATACCCTGACCCTTCCCTTTATGGATGATGAGAAGGATTCATTCACAGAGTTCCCTGCCCGAAAAACCCTTACAAGTTATGTGATCAGGACCGGAAAGGCACAACTGGTAAATATTGAACGGGAAAGGGAGCTGGTCAGAGCGGGTGAGATTGAATTGGTTGGGGCCCCTTCCGTAAGCTGGCTGGGTGTTCCGTTAAAGCATGATGGGAACATCATCGGGGTGTTTGCCGTTCAGTCCTATTCGAAAGATGTACTCTATACACAATCGGATGCGGGCTTGCTGGAATTTGCCAGTGACCAGATCGCCCTGGCCATTGAACGGCGCAGACACCAGGACCACCTGAGGGCAACCCAGGAGAAGCAACGGCGGGTGTTTGAATCATCTCCGGATCCAATGATCGTGGTGGATCAGAATGCTTTGATCCTGGACTTCAACAGTGCTTTTCTGGAGGTGTTCAATGTGGAATCCGATGTTGTATACGGACAGAAGGTGTTCGGTTTTATAAGCAGGAACCAGTGGAAGCAGGCGATCAGGGAGTTTAATCTGACCTGGGATACAGGGTATATGAAGAATCTTGAATACAAGATTATCAGACCAGATGGTGTAACCTTCGACGGAGAGGTTTCTGGCGGAGCCATCTATTCCAGCGATGGAAAGCCCGAATCCATGGTGATCATCCTTAAGAACATCACCGAGAGGAAGGTGGCCGAAAGGAAATTGCTGGAGGCAAAGCGTAAAGCTGAGGAGTCGGACAAGCTGAAAACGGCATTTCTGTCCAACATGTCCCATGAGATCAGGACCCCCATGAATGCCATCGTAGGCTTCTCAGACCTGCTCTCGGACGAAGGACTCTCTATGGAGGAGCGGAGGGATTTTATCGCCCAGATTAACCAGGGGGCCGATGACCTGATGAGGCTTATCGATGACATTATTGATATTGCCAAGATCGAAGCAAGCCAGGTGAATGTCCATATTGCTGAATGTTTTATCAGGGATATGTTCAAAGAGCTGCACCTGATGTTCATTCAGAATGTGAAGCGTGCGGGCAAAGACAAGGTTACCGTCACTATTAAATGGGACTGGCCCATGAGTGACCTGGCCATCTATACCGATCCCTTCAGGCTGAAGCAGATCCTGGTGAACCTGCTTGGCAATGCGGTTAAATTCACTGACGAGGGGGAGATTATACTGGGCCTTGAGGAGCATCCCGAGGGAATCCGGTTTTATGTGAAAGATTCAGGGATCGGAATCAGGGAGGAGAAGCAGAGGGTGATTTTTGACCGTTTTATGCAGGGGCACGAGACCAAAACCAAACTATACGGAGGGACCGGACTGGGTCTGGCCATCTCAAAAAATCTCACAGAAATACTGGGTGGGAAGATAGGTGTGGAATCCAAATCGGGTGAGGGCGCCACCTTCTGGTTTACCCTGCCGAGAAATGAGGTGCCCCTGAAATATGAGGCTGCGCTGAGGACCCCCCTGTCGGAGGTGAAATCATGGGAGGGAAAAAAACTGCTTATTGCAGAAGACGACCACTCCAACTACTATTTCCTGTTCGAGGCACTGAAAGATACCGGAGTTAAGATCCTGTGGTCCAAGGACGGGGAGGAGACACTGAATATTTTCAGGGAAAATCCGGACCTGAATCTTGTATTAATGGATATCAACATGCCTCTCCGGAACGGGTATGAATGCACCAGGATCATCAAAAAAGAGCGCCCTGAGCTACCGGTTGTGGCTCAAACCGCCTACGCCATGTCGGGTGAAAGGGAGATCAGCAGGGATGCCGGTTGCGATGGCTACCTCAGCAAGCCCATAAAGGTGAAGGAGTTGCTGGAGACGCTTGCCTCCCACATTTAGTGCGCTGAGCACTTTCTACTCTGAGAGGATGTTGTTAATCTGCTCCTCGGTTTTGTACAACCTGTCGCGGCAGATCTTCAGAAGGTGGGTAACCCGGTTTACCTTTTCGGCCAGTTTGTCCACCCCCAGGTCACCGGCTTCGATGTTCCCGAGGATCTTTTCAATCTCCTCTATTGCAGCGTCGTAACTAATCTTCTCTTCTGTCATTTTTTGAGATGGTTTTTTCGGCTTTACTATATACAGTTCCTTTATGAAGACGGGTCTCAATGGTATCACCGGGGCTGATCCCCTCAGTTGTGGTGATGGTTCTCCCTTTGTGAAGGGTCATCGAGAACCCCCTTTTGAGCACATTTTCAGGGTTCACCAGTTCGTTTCGTTTTTCCAGAAGGGCCAGCCGGTCCCTTTTTCTTTCCAGCATCGCTGCAATGCCCTTTTGCATATTGGCCGATGCCTGTTGCAGGCGCTCATTCTCCCTTTGCCAGGTTTGCCTGGAGAGGTGGGTCAAATCGCCCGTAAACCGTTCAAGAAGCATCCTGTGGTGCTGTACGGTCCTGTTTACAGAGGCCGAAAGTTTATCGTGGAGGGCGGAGATCCTGAATTCAAAGGCCAGCAGCTGATTCACCAGGAATTCAGCCACTGCCGTTGGCGTTTTAAGCCCCTTTGAAGCCACCAGGTCCACCACAGACTCGTCCCTGTCATGGCCTATTCCTGTAATTACAGGCAGAGGGAACTGGGTAATGTGATAGGCCAGATCGTAGTCGTTAAAGCACTCCAGGTCGGCTCTTGATCCGCCGCCACGTATGATCACCACACAATCATAATCATTTTCGGTTTCGAATACCAAATCCAGTGCACCCATCACAGATTCAGGGGCCTGGTCTCCCTGCATTACTGCCTGGAACAGGCGCGTTTGAAAATGGTAACCCTGGCTGTTGCCGGCAATAGATTGCATGAAGTCTCCATACCCGGCTGCACTCTCCGAAGAGATGATTGCAATTCGCTGGGGAACGGCCGGAAACGGCACCTCACGATTCATCTCCATGACACCCTCTTCGCGTAGTTTTTTGATCACCTCCTGCTTTTTCCTGGCAAGGTCCCCCAGGGTATAGGCCGGGTCTATGTCAGTCACGTTGATGCTAAAACCATACTGGGGGTGGAATTCCACGCTGCCTCTGCAGAGAAGTTTGATCCCGCTTTTCAGCTGCATGCCGGTGGCGGTCTCAAAGAAGGGTCTGAGCATGTTGTACTTTGATGCCCAGATGGTCCCCCTGGCCCTGGCCAGTATGGCACCATTATCCGGACCCTTCTCGATCAGTTCGAGGTAACAGTGTCCCCTCTGGTTCACATGAAGTTCCATGATCTCTGCCATGATCCACTGTGATCCGGAGAGCTCCTGCTTCAGGGTTTTAGCAACCCGTCCCAGGAGTGCAGAGAGAGAGATGGAGTTTTCCTGCATTATTCTATGATGATTTGGTTGCGGAATACCGTGCTGCCCGAAACAACTTCCATGATGTAGATCCCGGGATGGAGTCCGCCGGGGAGTATCACCTCACCAGGCAGAGTGACCTGTTGCACCCCGGCCTCTCTTCCACTCATGTCGTAGATTGTCAGTTTGAATACTCCTGCCTCTGCAACAGGAATGCGGATCTGGATGTTTGATTGTGCCGGATTGGGGTAAAACTCCAGCAGCTGGTGTGCTTCCCGTTCTCTGATTTTGCTGATCTGCCAGTAGGCCCTCGAGAAACGGGGAAGCCCGTAGCCATAAGTGGCATCCGGATTGTCCAGTCGGTCTCCTGAGTCACGAATCCTGTAAATCAGTTCACGGGCAGGCATGTCGGGATAGGCCTGCCAGAGAGAAGCTGCCGATCCTGCAATCACAGGTGATGAGTAAGAGGTTCCGCTTCCCCGGGCAACCCCTCCGCTCCCATGTTGAATACCGGTCGCTCTTCCCATGGCCACCACCTCCGGTTTTACCCTGCCGTCCCATGAAGGGCCCCTGGAGCTGAAGTCGGTGATTATGCCGGTACTGTCCACGGCACCCACAGTCAGAATGTTTGAAGCATCTGCAGGGGCCGTAATCCGGTACCATAGATTGTCTCCCGAATTTCCTGCACTGTGGCAGGAGACAATCCCTTTGTCTGCCAGCATGGAGGCGGCCCTGGAGATGAAGGTGGTTTGTCCATCCATATCCCGGTAGCTGTAGTCATACCCGGTTCCGTCAAAATCCGAGTACCCCAGGGAGGTGTTGAACAGATCGTAGCCCAGGCTATCCATATACTCTGCAGCCTCGATCCATGCAATCTCCTCGATACGGGTCTCCTGGTGAATGTTCTCAGTGGTACAAAGAAAATAGCTTGCATGGGGTGCGGTCCCCATCATCTCTCCTTCCCAGTGTGCCCCGATGATTGAGAGCACACTCATGCCATGACCGCTTACAAGCCGGTATACATCGCTGTCATTCACAAAGTTCCGGGTTCCAAGCAACCTCCCTTCCCTGATCATCGGTTCGAATGAGGGCAGGCTGTCCACATTTTTGAATCCGGCATCGAGTACGGCGATCCTAACCCCGGCTCCTGTGTAACCGGCCCTGTGCAGTACATCTGTTTTTACCTGCTGCACCTGCTCGGTGGCAACTCCATAATCATACGCCACAGGGGAGAGAAGGGGAGGCTCAAAGCGCTGGCCGACCGGTAAGGGGGGGAAATGGATCTCATCAATGGCGGGTTTCCAAGGAACTGTATCCGTGAAGGGTCTCTCCAGAACCTGTTCGAACAGCTCCCTGCTGGTATGCCCCATGGCCACTCCGTTGAGCCACCTTGAGGTGTGCCTGACCTCCACGCCCATCGCCCTGAGTGTATCCACATAGGCGCGGGTAACCGGTTCATCGGTTACATCCACACCCAGCCCCTGCCAGCCCCTCCTGTGAATTGAACGTTCAGAAAGAAAGTCACCGGGCTGGTTCAGACTGTATCCGTTGTCGCTCTTGTCTGTGAAGTAGATCCAGTATACACTATCTGCGATCTCCTGCGCAGAAACAGCATGTGCAAGGAGAAGCATTGTTGCGATCATCCAGTGTCTCACCGTTCCATTGAGCAGCATGGCAGCAGGCGTTTTAAAATGGTTGGAAGGGCTGTGGTGTTTCAATGGAATCGTTTCGCAACAGTGTATCCTGCATGAGCTGAAGGTATTTCTCCTGGTCCACCGGCCTCCCGTTCTCATATTCCAGGGTATAGAGGAGGTTTCCCGAATCATCATAGTAGCTCCAGGTGTCGGCTGACTGATTATCCAGGTAGATCCCACTCATCATCAGTGTGTTGTTGGAAAAGTAGACTTCGTATGGTCCGTTGAGCATGTTATTTTCATAATGACCCTTCAGCCGGATTGATCCGTCTTCGAAGTACTGCATCCAGGGCCCCTCTCGGCTATCCTCTCTCCACATGATCTCTTCCGAAACTACCCCGTCAGGATAGAGGCGTGTTGCTTCTCCATGCAGTTTTCCCTCCAGGTAGTTTTCCCTGAGCCTCACTGTGCCGTCATACTCGGAATAGTAGGTCCACACCGAGTCCTTCAGCCTGTTCAGGTAGATGCCCCCGGCAGCCCTCTTTCCGCTTTTATAGAACATCTCTGCAGCACTCCGGTCCTCCTGAACCGAACCAAACACCATCCGGACCCGGACTTCACCTGATTCATAGTAACGAACCATGATCCCCACAGGTCTTCCTTCCCTGAATGTCGCTTCATAACGGGGGTTGCCATTGGGATATTCAACCCTCCATGGACCGCTCTTCCGGCCCTGATCATCCAGCCGGTTTTGTCCCTGAATATCCTGGAGCCCCAGGATCAGAATGACCAGTGCGATGATCTGTTTAATGCTTTTCATGGCCTCTCAAATATAGTTAAAAAGAAAAAGCTGCCTACCCTGGGGTGACAGCTTTTCATGAACCGAAAAACGGTTGTTGTATCTATTTTACCTCTTCAAAATCGACATCGGTAACCTCATCGTCACCGCCCTTGCCCTGTGGAGCATCCTGTGGAGCGCCCTGTGGAGCGCCCTGTGGAGCATCTTCGCCTGGTGCACCCGCTTCACCGGAAGCCTGCTGTGCATTGTAGATGTCCTGCGATGCAGCCTGCCACGCGGTATTCAGCGTCTCAGTGGCCTGGTCAATGGCATCAATGTCCTCTGATTTATGGGCCTCCTTAAGCTTGTTCAAAGCCTCTTCGATAGGCGCCTTCTTTTCATCCGGGATCTTCTCGCCGAACTCCTTCAGTTGTTTCTCTGTCTGGAATACCAGGCTGTCGGCATTGTTAAGTTTTTCAATGCGCTCCTTGGCACTCTTATCAGCCTCCTCATTCTCCTGGGCCTCCCTCTTCATCTTTTCGATCTCCTCGTCGGAAAGTCCGGATGAGGCTTCGATACGGATGCTCTGCTCTTTCCCGGTACCCTTGTCCCTGGCAGATACATTCAGGATCCCGTTGGCATCGATGTCAAAGGTTACCTCGATCTGGGGAAGTCCTCTTGGTGAAGGTGGTATCCCGTCCAGGTGGAACCGGCCGATGGTCTTGTTATCCTTGGCCATGGCGCGCTCACCCTGCAATACATGGATCTCTACGGAGGGCTGGTTGTCAGCCGCAGTGGTAAAGGTCTGTGTCTTCTTGGTGGGGATGGTGGTATTGGACTCAATCAGCTTGGTGTTCACACTTCCCATGGTCTCAATACCCAGTGAGAGGGGTGTCACATCAAGCAGCAGTACATCCTTCACCTCTCCGGTCAGAACACCACCCTGGATGGCAGCACCAACGGCAACTACCTCATCGGGATTGACGCCTTTGGAGGGTGCTTTCCCAAAAAAGTCCTGAACCACCTTCTGAATGGCAGGAATCCGGGTGGAACCACCTACAAGAATCACCTCATTGATATCTTTTGAACTGTATCCTGAATCTTTCAAAGCCAGTTTACAGGGTTCGATGACAGCCTGGATCAGTGAATCGGCAAGACTCTCGAATTTGGCCCTTGTGAGGCTCTTTACGAGGTGCTTGGGTACACCGTCTACCGGCATGATATAGGGCAGGTTGATCTCGGTCTGGGTAGCGCTGGAGAGCTCGATCTTGGCTTTTTCGGCCGCCTCCTTCAGGCGCTGCAGTGCCATGGGATCCTTTTTAAGGTCCAGCCCCTCATCCTTCTTGAACTCATTGGCCAGCCAGTCAATGATCACCTGGTCGAAATCGTCGCCTCCCAGGTGGGTGTCTCCGTTGGTGGACTTCACTTCGAATACACCGTCGCCCAGTTCAAGAATGGAGATGTCAAATGTTCCTCCACCCAGGTCAAATACAGCAATCTTCATGTCCGTGGTCTTCTTATCAAGTCCATAGGCCAGTGAGGCAGCTGTAGGTTCGTTGATGATCCTTTTCACCTTAAGTCCGGCAATTTCACCGGCCTCCTTGGTGGCCTGCCGCTGAGAATCACTGAAATATGCGGGAACGGTAACCACCGCTTCATCCACTTCATGTCCCAGGTAGTCTTCGGCGGTCTTCTTCATCTTCTGAAGTACCATGGCTGAGATCTCCTGGGGAGAATATTTGCGGTCATCGATCTGAACGCGTGGGGTGTTGTTTTCACCCTTTACTACTTTGTAAGGAACCCTTCCGACCTCCTTGGTTACCCTGTCAAAGGTTTCTCCCATGAAACGCTTGATGGAGTAGATGGTCTTTGTGGGGTTTGTGATGGCCTGCCTTTTGGCCGGATCACCCACTTTTCTTTCGCCGTTCTCAACAAATGCTACCATGGAGGGTGTGGTGCGTTTCCCTTCACTATTGGGAATCACAACAGGTTCGTTACCTTCCATTACTGAAACACATGAATTCGTGGTTCCAAGGTCTATTCCGATTATTTTACTCATAACGTCTGTTTAAATTTTCTTTTCTTGCTATTGTTAATGAGCCTATCCAAGATTGTGCCAATACAGTTATTCCCCATTGTTGTGCAAAATTGACACGAAAAGGGGGGGGATTCTTCCATGGTGATGTCAGGTTTACTGACAAATTGACTGCCAAGTCGATTTTTTATTTAAACTTTGCACCTGGAGAAAACAACCTTCAGTAATGAGCTTTTAATAAAAAGTAGTAAGTAACTTTCTAACTATTATGTCTCTGCACAGCAATGTAAAACGTGTCACTACCCATGTGCTTTATGCCATGAAGCTGAAAGGTGAGAAGATAGCCATGCTAACAGGCTATGATTACTCTTTTGCCCGGCTCCTTGACCAGGCCGGGATCGATGTGATCCTTGTGGGAGATTCCGCATCCAATGTGATGGCCGGCTTTGAAACCACCCTTCCCATCACCCTTGACAACATGATTTACCATGCAGCCTCGGTGGTCAGGGCCACAAGCCGTGCCCTGGTGGTGGTTGACCTTCCGTTCGGGACCTACCAGGGGAATTCGAAGGAGGCCCTCGCATCGGCCATACGGATCATGAAAGAGACCGGTGCCAGTGCCATCAAGCTGGAGGGAGGTGTAGAGATCGTTGAATCCATCGAACGGATCCTCTCAGCCGGAATCCCGGTCATGGGACACCTGGGGCTTACCCCGCAGTCCATTCATAAATTCGGAACCTATGTGGTCAGGGCCACTGAAGATGAGGAGGCTGAAAAGCTGAAGACGGATGCGCAAATACTGGCTAAGACCGGCTGTTTTGCCATTGTGCTTGAGAAGATCCCGGCGAAACTTGCCGGTGAGGTGAGCCGCGACATCGGCATCCCTACCATTGGGATCGGTGCCGGTCCGGAGGTTGACGGACAGGTACTTGTACTCCATGATATGCTGGGGATTACACAGGAGTTCTCACCCAGATTCCTTCGCAGGTACCACAACCTTCAAATGGAGGTCAAGGGAGCGGTTCAGAACTACATTGATGATGTCCGTACCAAGAAGTTTCCCAACGAAAAAGAGCAGTACTAGCCGTCAGTCGCAGCAGACTTTATGGACTATCTGAAGCCTCCGGTTCCCATTCTTTATGAGGACAATCATCTGATGATTGTGAATAAGCGGGTCTCTGATATTGTGCAGGGGGACCAGACGGGTGATCCGTCGATGGATAAAATACTGAAAGCATTCATTAAAGAACGGGACAGGAAGCCCGGGGAGGTCTTCCTGGGCATCCCCCACAGGCTGGACAGACCGGTCAGCGGGGTGGTGATCTTTGCGAAGACCAGCAAGGCCCTGAGTCGCATGGCGCAACTGTTCAAGGAGAAGGAGGTAGAGAAGATCTATTATGCCATTACCGACAAAATACCAGAGCCACAACAGGGGTCACTGGAGCATTACCTGACCAGGAACACAAAACAGAATAAGAGTTATGTGCACAGGGAGGAGCTCCCCGGTTCAAAATGGGCGCGCCTCCACTACAGGATGATGGCCTCATCGGACCGTTATCATCTGTTGGAGGTGGTACTGGAGACCGGACGGCACCACCAGATCCGTGCACAGCTGGCAGCCATCGGGTGTGTAATCAAAGGGGATCGGAAATACGGGGCCCGCAGAACCAATAAAAACGGAGGGATCAGCCTGCATGCCCGGAGGGTCTCTTTCATTCACCCGGTTCGTCAAACAAAAGTTGAGGTGGAGGCACCCTTCCCCAAAATGGATATTTTTCCCGTCTTCAAAGTGAAGTGAACGGTAGCGGCAGCAAATCAGCAGCCCGGCTGATCACCTGGATCTTCTTGCTGCCATAGAGGATCACCTCAAGCGGCATCCCGCCCCGGACCTCTGTTTCGTAAAGTACCTGCCTGCATCCGCCGCAGGGTGTGACCGGCTCTTCCTGGTATATACCGTTCTGCATGGCTGCAATGGCTATGCTGCGTACGGGCAGATCCGGGTACTGGGAGCTTGCATAGAAGAGGGCCACCCGCTCGGCACACAGTCCCGATGGGTAGGCGGCATTCTCCTGGTTGTTCCCGGTGATCACCTCCCCGTTGTCAAGCAGGACAGCAGCTCCCACGTGATAAGCCGAGTAGGGGGCATAAGCGTTTTTGGCAGTAGCCATCGCTTTTTGAACGAGCACGAATTGTTCGGAAGAGAGATCCTCCGGCCTGTCATGTTCCGCCACACGGATGGTAAAAGCTCTTTGTTTCATTGTAACTGATTCTGTTTCACTCCTAAAAGTACGGAATAAAACGGATGTGTAAGAAATTGTTTTGAACCAACGTTATATGAGGGTACATGTTTAAAACTCGGAATGGGAGACGTTGCGCTTATAACTATTTTTACCGGAACCAAACCAGGAAAATTGTTGATGATGAATTGGAAGAGATGGTGGATGGGCTTGTTCCTTCTCACTGGCATATTGTGGGGTGCATATGGCCAGGGCGGGAAGAAGATGACACGGGAGACATATATTAGTACTTTCTCTGAACTTGCCATGCGGGAGATGGCCAGGGTTGGGATCCCTGCAAGCATCACGCTGGCCCAGGGCTGCCTGGAGTCAAATAATGGCAACAGCACCCTGGCAGTAAAGGGCAACAACCATTTCGGGATCAAGTGTCACGAGTGGACAGGCAGAAAGATCTACCACGATGACGATGCCCGCAAAGAGTGTTTTCGATCCTACGATTCATCCTATGAATCTTACATCGACCACTCCACCTTCCTCACCACCAAGAGCCGGTATGCGCCACTTTTCGAGCTTAAACAGCACGATTACAGGGGGTGGGCAAAGGGGCTGAAGAAGGCGGGTTATGCCACATCATCCAAATATGCCACCCTGCTGATCCAGATCATCGAGGATAACGAGCTCTACCGGTATGATGTGCTTGTTCTGGAGGGTGGAATGGGGATGGGAACAGACAGCACCACCTCTGTTACAGGCCACGGCTACCATACTACCCGGACGGTATTGATGAACAACAGGGTTGAGTATGTTCTTGTGGAGCCGGGAGATACTCCAGAGTCGCTGAGGGCCGAACTGGACCTCTATCAAAATGAGCTTTACAGGTACAACAACCTCTACAAAGGAGAACGGCTGGAGCCGGGACAGATCATCTACCTGCAACCGAAAAGGCGGAGGGCAGCAAGAGGAAATGAGATCCATACGGTGGAAGCGGGCCAGACCATGTACGATATTTCACAGATCTACGGAGTTAAAATCAAGCACATCTACCGCTTGAACCTGATGCGGGAAGGGGAACAGCCACTGGAGGGTGCTGAGATATATCTGCGCAGGAGAAGGCGTGAAGCGATTCTGAAGCCCGATCCGGTTCCTGAACCGGAACTCCAGGAGGAGACTGAAATGCAATTCCTTTTTGAGGAGTAGGCCCACGGTCTCTCTGCAGGTGAACTGACCGGCAGG
>JBDLIQ010000097.1:0-14786 GCA_039714775.1 Bacteroidota bacterium | reverse complement strand
GAGGTGGACCCGGGTTCCGGAACAAAAAACAGGGGAGTCGTCCGGGAGCGCAGGGAGCCTGCCGGGAAAACCTCTCTCCCCGCACAGAAACAGCTCCCCGAACCGGATGTAACTTCTCGTCCGCTCCGGCTGGCTGCTGCCGACAGAAGGCCGGTCGGCGTTGCTGACAGGGGAGCATACGACAGGATCGTGCCCCTGGATCTCCCGGTTGGGTCGGGAGCCACCTTTGCCTTTTCAGAAACCCGTGTTGAAGATAGGAGCCTGAGAGAGACCGTCAGGGCCTATTCCAGGGAAAGGGATATCTCCCTGCTATCCATTGCCAGCAGCGGAGTTGAAGGTATCAACCGCATTACCGGCTCGGAGATGGCACTGAATGTGGCGAAAGATGACCAGGGAGATGTTTCAGGATTCAGGTTCAGGTCCGGATGGCTCTCGGTGACTGCCCCCGTTGATAAAGCAGAATAAATCCTGTTTTTTGCAACCAATTACCAACCCGGTTGTCTTTAGTGTATAATCAAACCTCAAAGTCATGCTTAAAACTGCTGTTATCGGGTTCATTCTGGCCCTGGCAATCACCGCTTATTCACAGGAGAGAGAGTATAAAACCCTGGTTGACTTCGATCAGGCCAGGATCTCCGGGAAGGGTGGTCCGTTTATGCAATTCACAGCCATTGACGGGGAATTCGCACATTTATTGGGTGGCGGAGGAGCCATTATGGTGGATGATTTCTTTTTTGGCGGTTACGGGATTGGACTTACCAACCGTATACAGGCCGATCGTCCGGAATATCGTGTTGGGGATAATTTAAGTGTAGGCCATGGAGGTTTCTGGCTGGGTTATTCACTTTTTGGGGAGCGGCCGGTTCATGTTGCGATTTCGACCCTGATAGGGTGGGGAGAGATAGGGATCAAGGGCGACAACTTTTCAAATATCGGGTATCCCGACAATATTTTTGTGGTCACTCCCACCCTTGAGGTGGAGCTGAATCTGACCCATTTCTTCAGGATGGGCGTGGGTGCCACTTACAACCTTTTCACGTTTGTTGACCTGCCTGGTTATACAGCCGGGGATTTCTCTGCTCCCGGAGGATTCATTAGTTTTCAGTTCGGGTGGTTTTAGCAGGCTCCCTTCCCTCTTCATATATACTTTTCCTCTTTAAAATATCTATTTTTGTACTGATTTATTTACAAAAACAGATGTCAAAGCAGGAACCGAGCCTTACGAGCTCACGATACGAAGTGAGTAAACTCCCATGAAGTTTTTTATACTAGCTGTGTAAGGTATTTATAATAAACTTTATGTACGTTTATCCAAAGCTTTAGAATTTGGAAGAGGGAACCGTTATAAAATCCACCGGCAGCTGGTATACCGTAAAGGGACCGGACGGAAAAATAGTCAGGTGCACCATCCGGGGGAAATTCAGGATCAAGGGGATCAGGGCCACCAATCCTGTTGCCGTTGGGGACCGGGTAGGGTTTGAATGGACCGAAGAGGGAGACACAGGGATCATTACCTCCATCCGGAAGCGAACCAATTACATCATCCGGAGGTCTTCCAATCTTTCGAAGGCCTATCAGTTGCTGGCCTGCAATGTGGATCTGGCCTGGCTGATGATCAGCATGGTACAGCCAAAAACCTTTACAGCCTTTATCGATCGTTTCCTGGTATCCGCCGAAGCATACCGGATTCCGGTGGTGATCCTGTTCAACAAAACAGATCTGTACGGGAAAGCTGAGATGAAAGAGATGGAGGAGCTGTGGGGTGTCTATACCGAAGCCGGTTACCGGTGCATGAAACTATCCCTGCAGAGCCGGGAAGGACTTGGGGATGTGAAGGATGAGATGAAGCAAAAGCTCAATGTAATTGCAGGAAATTCGGGTGTGGGGAAGTCCACCCTGATCAATGTGCTGGATCCGGAGTTTCGTTTGAAGACAGGGACTATTTCCAATACCCACCAGACAGGAAAGCATACCACCACCTTTGCTGAGATGTTTGAACTGGAACATGGGATCAGGATTATCGATACGCCTGGTATTCGTGGATTCGGGACCATTGATATAGAAAAAAATGAACTGTTTCATTTCTTTCCCGAAATATTCAGGGCCAGTAAAAAATGCAGGTATCACAACTGCATGCACCTCAACGAACCGGGGTGCGGGGTTAAAAAAGGGGTTGAAGAGGGAGCCATTAGCGAATTCAGGTATTTGAATTACCTGGTGATGATGGAGGTGGATGATGGAAAATATCGGTAACTTTCCTGCCATATATGGAAAATAGTTTATAGATGAAGTTAAACAACGTTATTGCGGGCGTTATCCTTTTCGTCATTCTTCTCCTGAATGGCATCACCATATACACCCTTAACAAGCGGTATGTAAATTTCATAAAGCACACCCTGACTGAACAGTCCAGGCTTTGCGGAGAGTTCATGGAGACAACCCTGCTTCAATTTTCCAGCGACATTAACGAGGAACTGGATAGATACACCTACTCCGAGATCTTTGCAGATCCTGATATATTCACGGATGCAACCCAGAGTATTCAGTTGTTCTATACCAAATACAGGAACTTGATCACCAATATTTCGGTATGTGACAATCAGAAAAACCTGTATGCCATATATCTTGACACAGAAGATAAATTCGGAAAGAAGGACACGTTCCTTGTGGATGGTTTTCAGACAAAAATACAGGTGAGACTCTATTCCCGTGCCCGCGTAGAACAGAAATCCAGTGTCCTTAAATATTACTACCCCTACTTCGGTGATGATGTGATCAATGGGAATGTGATTGTTGAGGTGGATATGAAAAAGTTTGCCGGGGAGATTTTTCATCTCTACCCGGTGGGAAAAACCGTACAATGGCAGTGGATCATGGATACCCATGGAGATCTCCTGATTCACAATTTCGATTCCGATTCCGTTGAGATTGAGATGCTGGGTGCATTGACCGATAGTGTGAAGGCCGAGGCTGAGGGAATTTTTGAGCATGTGATACGTAGTGATAAGAATCTGGATGAAAAAGTCTTTACAGCCTACTACCCATTAAGTATCTATTCACAGAAAATGGGTGTTATGTTTTCAGTAAGCCGGAATCAGTTCCTTAATCTGTTCTTTCAAAGAAACCTGATGGTTGCCATCTTTTCACAGGTTTTGGTAACGGCCCTGGTAATCTTCCTGCTGCTTGGATTGGCCAGGCAGAGAAAGAGTGAGAGAAGATTGAAGCTCTCTGAAATTGTACTCAGGCAGATCATTGAGCACTACCCGGTAGGTATTATGATCATTGACAGGAACAACGTCATTCGCAACATCAACAGTGCTGCCCAGAAGATGCTTTTTCTTGGAAATGCTGAAAACCTTGTGGGGAAAGATTTTAACAAGCAGTTTTTGATCTCCAACAAGTACCTGCTTCGTGATGGCCCCAGCTCATTCCTTGAAGATTATCACTACCTCCATTATGAGAAGGATGGAATCGAAACTGTGATATTCCGGACAGAGAAGATGACCTTCATTGGTGGAGAAGAGTTGAAATTGATTGCCCTGATCGATGTCTCCCCGTTAGAGAAATCCCGAAAAGTAGAGGTGGCTGCCAACAAGGCAAAATCGGAATTCCTGGCTTCAATGAGCCATGAGATCCGGACACCCATGAACGGGATCATCGGTATGGTCAATCAACTTGTCGGGCAGGAAAACAGCACAGAGTGCCAGGAGAAGGTAGAGGTCATTAAGGGTTCGGCTGACCTGTTAATGAACATTATCAATGATATCCTGGATTTCTCAAAGATTGAAGCGGGTCGCATGATGCTGGAAGAGATTCCCTTTGTCCTCTCTAACGAGCTTGAACTGGTGGGAAAACTGTTTCGTCCACTGGCAGAGGAGAAGGGCCTGGAGCTGGAGGTTAAGGTGAAAAAGGATGTACCTGACAAACTCATTGGCGATCCCTTCCGGTTGCGCCAGGTCATTTCGAACCTGGTGAGCAATGCTGTAAAATTTACAGAGCAGGGAAAAATTGTTATTGGAGCTACTCTGACAGAATCCTATAAAGGCCATGTGAATATCATGTTTTCGGTGGAAGATACTGGCCTTGGAATCCCAAAGGACCGGATCAAAGAGATCTTTGGGAGTTACACCCAGGCAAGGGGCTCGGTAACACGAAAGTATGGAGGAACAGGCCTTGGCACCACCATAGCTAAACAATTGGTTGAACTGATGCATGGTGAGATCTGGGTTGAAAGTCCCTCCACGATCAGCCTGGATGATGAGTTTCCCGGGTCGAAATTCAGTTTCACCATTGAGGCCTACTCAAATGAGAGGATCCCCAAAGCTTTCAGTTACGACCACATCACACGGTTGAGTGAAATCAACGCACTGATACTGACCAAGGAGTCGGATCCATCCAAAAACAGCATGGCCAGGATGCTTGAGAAGTTTGGCCTGAACGTGATTACCAAGATTTATCAGGAGAGTACAGTAGATAGCGTGGTCCACCACATGTATGTAAAAAAGGGAATGTACCACATGGTGGTCCTTGTGGACAAGAACCAGCTGGATGGATTTGCACTGGCACAGGAGATGCAAAAACAGGAACTTACAGACCAGTTTCCCATTGTACTGGTAACCTCAAATGACAGGACCGGGAACTATAAGACCTGCCGAAAAATGGGTATTGACTATTACCTGATCGAGCCCTTCGAAACCAAAGAGGTATTTGATATCCTGTCTGAAAACTTCCCGGGGATTGAGGACCGCAAGAAACTTGAACCCATGCTGAATGCACTGCCGGACAAGCTATCCATCCTCCTGGCAGAGGATAACCTGATTAATCAGAAGGTGGCCCAGTCCATATTCAAGAACATCGGTTACGAGATCCATATTGCAAAGAATGGAAAGGAGGCAGTTGAGCTGATGGAAGAGGGGTTATTCGATGTGGTTTTTATGGACCTGCTGATGCCGGAAATGGACGGTTACCAGGCCACAAGTCAGATTCGCAAAGCAGGACACACCCTTCCCATCATTGCCATGTCGGCCGATGAGGATGAGATAACAAGAGCCGCAGCTTTTAATGCCGGCATGAATGAATATGTCATGAAGCCAGCCCGCGTTGAGACCATCAAACAGCTTTTAATCAAGCTATTTTCAACCACCATTTGACAACTACTGCGATCATACAAATAGAGCAGTTTCTTTCCCTTTCTGCCACCCATCGGGTGATCGATGTCCGTTCTCCTTCTGAGTTCAGCCAGGCCCATATCCCGGGTGCAGTGAGCATTCCGCTCTTCAACGATCAGGAGCGGAAGGAGGTGGGGACCGCCTATAAGCAGATCAACAAAGAGGCTGCCATGTACATCGGGCTTGAATATGCAGGAAAGAAGCTTACTGCACTGGCCAAAGAGGGAGTTAAGGCTGCAGGAAAGAAAAAAACCTTGCTGGTTCACTGCTGGAGGGGAGGGATGCGCAGCAAAAGCATGGCATGGCTTTTCGAGACCATGGGAATAACCTGCTACCTGCTGGAGGGTGGATACAAATCATACCGCAGGCATGTTCTGGAGACATTTGAGAGGCCCCTGAAGCTGATCGTGCTTGGGGGCAGGACCGGAAGCGGAAAAACGGACATCCTCCACCACCTGGAGAAGGGTGGCGAACAGGTGATCGACCTGGAGGGACTGGCTCACCACAAGGGCTCTGCATTTGGTGCCCTGGGAGAACCTCCGCAGCCCTCCACCGAACAGTTCGAGAATGAACTTTGTCTGAAGCTTGAGGAGGTTGACAGGGAGAGGCGAATCTGGATTGAGGATGAGAGCAGAAATGTGGGGAAATGTGTGATCCCGGGAGCAATCTATAATTTGATGAAAGAGAGCAGAACGCTGTTCCTTGATATTTCGAGGGAGTTGAGGGCCCGCCACCTGGTCAAACATTATGCCGGATTTGAAAAAGAGGAGCTGAAAGCCAGTGTAATGAAGATCTCCAAAAGGCTGGGGGGTGACCGGACCAGGGAGGCACTTGAATCTGTGGATGTGGAGGACTTTTTCGAAACGGCCATGATCACACTCCGCTATTATGATAAGGCATACATGTTCTCTCTTGAAAAGAACCATAACGAGTATGAGGTCATTCCCACCGACTGTATTGAACCTGCCCGTAACGCTGAAAACCTCTTAAATTTCATCGATGCAACGAAGAGCGGATTTTGAATTGCTGGCACCGGCCGGAAGTTATGAATCGTTGACAGCAGCGGCACAGGGTGGGGCAGATGCTATCTATTTCGGTATTGAGCAATTGAATATGCGGGCCCGCTCCTCTGCCAATTTCACGGCAGAAGATCTTCCACGTATCATCTCGGAATCCCGCTCCCACGGGATGAAAACTTACCTGACTGTGAATACCGTGGTTTATAACCATGAGCTGATCCAGATGAGAAAGATCATCGATGGGGCCATGGAAAACGGAGTGACTGCAATTATTGCATCAGATCAATCGGTGCTGCAGTATTGCAACAGTGTGGGGGCAAAGGTTCATCTCTCTACCCAGCTGAACATCAGCAACATCGAGACCCTGAAATTTTACTCAAAGTTTGCCGATGTGGCAGTGCTGGCCAGGGAGTTGAATCTTGACCAGGTCAGGGAGATTTCCAATGGCATTGCACTTGAAGGGGTTAAGGGACCCTCGGGAGAACCCGTCCGGATTGAGATGTTCGTGCACGGGGCACTCTGCATGGCCATTTCAGGGAAGTGTTACCTGAGCCTTCATCAGCACAACCACTCTGCAAACCGGGGGGACTGTTTCCAGGTGTGCCGAAGGGGGTATACGGTTACAGATAAGAGCAAGGAGGTGGAGCTGGATATTGATAATGAATACATCATGTCGCCCAAGGATTTGAAGACCATCCATTTTCTGAATAAGGTTCTGGATGCAGGGGTAACCATCCTTAAGATCGAAGGCAGGGCCAGGCCGGCCGAATATGTTAAGACAGTTACATCCTGTTATAATGAGGCCATTCACGCTTATGTGGAAGGAGCCTTCACAAGGGAGAAGATCGAAACCTGGGATGCCAGGTTGAGCAGAGTTTTTAACCGTGGATTCTGGGACGGATATTACCTGGGTCAGCGACTCGGTGAGTGGAGCGAAGTTTACGGGTCCAAAGCCACACACAGGAAAGCGTATGTGGGCAAGGGCACCAACTATTTTGACAGGATCGGGGTGGCTGAAGTGGCCATTGAGAACGAAAGCCTGGATATAGGCGATAACATCCTGATTACCGGTCCCACTACAGGGGTAATAGAATTAACGATTAAAGAGCTAAGAGTTAATGAGATGAGTGTAGAAACTGCAAGTAAAGGTGAAAGGTGTTCATTTCCTGTGGACCAGGTGGTCCGCCGCTCCGATAAAATCTATAAACTGGTGCCCAGGAATTGAACAGATGCCAGCTTCTATTTTTTAAGAATGATTCTGATAATCGTGGAATCATCCGGATCGGATGACAACACGAAAATTTTCCCGTTGTGGTAGGATTCAATGATCCGCTTAGAAAGAGAGAGGCCCAGTCCCCATCCCCTCCTTTTTGTTGTATACCCCGGTTTAAATATGGTCTTAAACCTCGATTTGGCAATCCCTTTGCCTGAATCCTCCACATCGATGATCACACTGTTTTCGGTCTCCACAGCGTGAAGGATCACCCTTCCTCCTCTCTTGATGGCATCGGTGGCATTTTTGCAAAGGTTTTCAATCACCCATTCAAACAGTGTATTGTTCAGGATGGCCCTGATCGGTTTCTCAGGCAGATCCAGCAGATACTCTATGTTCTTTGGTCCCCGGTTCCGCATATAATCCAGGCTTTCAGTGAGGATCATGCTAAGGTCTGACCTCTTCAATGTTGGTTTTGACCCGATTTTTGAAAAGCGGTCGGTGATCTTCTCCAGCCGGGAGGCATCCTTTTGCATCTCCTCCACCGTGTCCGGATCCAGTTCTGATTGTTTCAGGATCTCCATCCAGCCCATGAGGGATGAGATGGGAGTTCCAAGCTGATGGGCTGTCTCTTTGGACATCCCGGTCCACACTTCATTCTGTTCGGCCTTTCTTGATATGCTGAAGGCAATGTAGGAAACCAGGATAAACAGGATGATGACACCCAGCTGAACATAGGGGAAGAAAATCAGCTTTCGCAGCAGGATAGAGTCCCTGTAGTGAAGGTATTGACGCTCGTCAGGCCCAAGGTTAATCACCAGCGAATCATTCTCCAGCCTTGCATGGTCCAGTTGACTTTGCAACCATACAGGGTCCTCTGTTTTTGTTGAATCAAGGTTTTTGTAGTTCAGGATTGTACCGTTGGAATCGGTGAGAATCACAGGTATGTGGGTGTTGTTCTCAATGACCGAAAAGGGGAAGGCAACATCGGTATCAAAACCGGCCTGGTCTGTAATCCGGACTGCCTCTGCCCACAGCTCCATCTTCTGTCTCTCTGTTATTTCAATCTGGCTGACCAGTCTGTTGGTGTACCAGAGCGATCCAACGCCAATCAGTACGGCAGACATGAAGAGAATCTGTTTCCAGCGTTGTTTTTTCCTGTATATATCCAATGTGTCAGGTTATGTTACTCATCAATAACGAATCCGGTAGCGGGTTTATTCTCAAGGGTATCTGATTTTGCTTTTTTCTTCCAGAACCGGCCTCTCTCCCTGTTGCTGCTTTCTGTTGAAACCGTGTCAGCCTTCTCCTGGAACTCAAACCTGAAGAGCTCTTCTGTTACCTCTTCCTCCTCTTCAGGCTCATTCTCCTTATCCTTGTGTTTGAACAATCCCAGCTCCTCATTGAGGATCCTTTTCAATTCCTCTTTTTCACTCTTCAGGTCATCCTTGATCTTCCTGGATGCACTCTCCCTGTCCATCTCCACAGTGGCCCCTTCACCATTGTCGTAAACCTTCAGAAAAAGCGTCCTGGTGTCGGAATCATCCTCGGCCACATCAAATTCTGTGTTCTTTGATCCCCTTGCTTTGCTATAGAGGATCTCGGAGAGTTTCAGCCTGAGCCGGTAATCGTACCTGTTGTTAAAATGGTGGCTGCCCGATGCCGAAAGGTTCAATGCATTGGACTGGATGTCCATTGATGGTATAATCACCTGGCTATTCCGGACCAGGATGGTGTTTTCAAGGGTTTCGAACCTGATGTTTTGCAGCTCTTCCACTTCGACAAACCTGGAAAGGGCCATGATTGGAGAGAACCCGTTCAACTCACCGTTACGGATGGTGATATCGTTTTCGCTGAGAATCGATCCGGGAAGGATGGCAAATGAAGGGTCAAATTGGGCAGAAAAAACCGAGGTACCGGAGATGCTGCCTTTTAGATGCTCATGGGTCAGCTGTTTCTGTCCGAAATTATGGAATGCCTCAAACAGCTCCCGGATGTCGAGTTGATGCAGACTTGCATCGACATTGGAAACGATATTTCCTTCGGTATCCTGGGCCATCCCGAAGGATCCCCGCAGGGTCCCCTCCATGGTCTGCATGGTAAGGGAGTCTACATAGAGAAAGGGGGAGTCGTAGAGGGCTATACCGCGTACATTTTTTGCCACCAGCAGCTCTTTGATAAAGTCGTGTATGGTAAACTCAAGTCGCAGGTCCAGGTTATCGGGAAACAGGACGGTTGGGTTACCTCCCGTAGAGTCTTTTGGCAGCTGGCTGAGCACTTCACCAAGATCAAAATAGTCGGACCGGAAGGTGGCTGAAGCAACCAGGTCCTCTTCTCCATCCAGCAGATAAGAGATCAGGTTCAACCCGGTTCCGGAGATGGAGAAATCGGTCTTTCCAAAGCTGCCTGAAAAAGAGGGCTCCCAAAAATCGTTGTTGATCTGTACCGATCCGGTGAGCTCTTTAAAGGGGATCCCGTCAGGGGTGATCCGGACCATCACATCCTCCATGGCGATCCCTCCTGATATGTCAAATGCAAGAAATCTCTGACCAGGTGGATTGAGGCGGTCATAGGAGCCTGACACTTTCAGGTCGGTGACCACTGTCCCTGAAACCCGGTCGAGCGGAATGGAATCATACCATGTAAGCCACTGATCCGGATGGATATCTCCCTCCAATTCAAATGAAAAGTCGGGATCAAAGAAGTTCTCTATTTCTCCCTTGCCCGACAGATGGTCCTTGCCAATTACCGCACTGAGGGATTCAATGGCCAGCCTGGTGGTAACCGGATTGAACTCTCCCCCGTTGGAATAGCTCCCGGTGAGGTTCAGGTTTTTCAGGGTGAAGGGGATCCTTTCCCAGTAGAGGTTGGCATTGGAGGTCTGGAAATCGGCTTCGATACAAGGGGTTAGGGTTGAGTTGACCATGCCGGTAATTCTTGTGGATACCTGGAGGTTCCCGCTTCCCCTGATCTCCTGCAGGGGCCTGCTCAATTCGCTGGGAAGGAGGTCGAGGACCTCATGGATCTCCAGATCCCTTGCTGCAGCGGCCAGGTTCAGTTCGATCCCGCTTCCCGGGTGCACATGCAACTTTCCGTCTACATCTGCCATCACCCGGTCAATTTGAAAATGTGCGGCTTTCAGGGTGAAAACAGATTCCTTCACATCCATATTCAGCCTTGCACCGATTTCGCGATCAGAAGCATAGAGGATTCCTTTATTCGAAATCTCCTGCAGTGAGCCCTTTAATGTCCCTTTAATCTGGGTGTTTCGCCTGGAGAATTTTCCGTTCAGCTCCAGGCTCTCCAGTGAACCGTCAGCTTTGATTTTTTTTGCCTGGTTATCCAGTGATATCCTGAAACCGATGAGCCTGAATTGGGATATATCGATCAGCCTTTCTGTTTCACCACCCTCACTTTTTTCCTTGCGTAGTCTGTAATTTCCTTCGCCTTTAGAATCAACAAGGATTTGCAGGGATCCGTTCTTGATTTCAACCTGCCGGATGTTAAATTTTCCCCGGATCATTCCAAAGAGATTGAAACTGATATTTACCGTTTCTGCAGTGAGTAATGTATCGGCGCCGCTCCCTTCGAAATCAGACATGTTGAAATTGTGGCTGGACCAGACCGTGATGTTATGCAGTACAATGGATGTGCTGGGAAATTTTTGGAATACTTTGACCGATACATCCTCAATATACACTTTGGTATCGAGCTGTTCGTTCACCTGCTCCAGTACATAGTTCTGAAGGTCTTCCCCGTAAAACTTAACCACCACCACACCAGCTATGGCAAGCAATAGCGAAATGATGACAACAAATGCCACTATATACTCCAGTATGACACCAATCCGCCGCCGCATGATCAATTGAGAAATTCGCTGAAATCGTGATTGCTGTCCAGTTCGAGGGGTGTTTCACCGGAGCGGAACAACCTGACGGTCCGCTCTCCTGTCAGTTTCATGGAGCGGCCCTCTACCCTGAACATGCAGCCCTCTCTTAAACCAAGTACCGTATCTTCCGGATTGGCCGCCAGGTACTCCATAATACGATCTTCCCTGGTCTCACCTGCATGTCCCGGAGGATTTTTATCCGTGTAGTGGGGGTTGATCTGGAAAGGTATAAGGTTAAATGCATCGAAGCTCCGGGGTTCAAGGATGGGCATATCGTTGGTTGTACGGATAGAGGGGCAGGTTACATTGCTCCCGGCACTCCATCCCACGTAAGGTGTACCGGCAAGGACCTTCTCTCTGACCGGCTCAATGAGCCCGTTGTCCTGAATCATCTTGATCAGCTGGAAGGTATTCCCGCCGCCCACAACGATGGCCTCTGCTTCCAGGATGGCTTTCACCGGATCGCCGGCATGATGGATCGATGTGATGGAATGACCCACCTCCTCAAAACGCTCCTTCACCCTTGCTTCGTAGTCATCAAAGCTGATGGTTACTCCGGCGTACGGGATAAATAGTGCGTTCAGGGGTTTATCGCCAAGGAACTCCCGGATATGGTGCTTGGGATAGTCCAGGTAGGCCTCACCTGCATTGGTGGAATTGCTGATTAGCAGAAGTCTCATGTGCTGAAAGAAATTTGTTCAAAGGCAAACTTACACAAAATCGAAATTACTTTTGCCTGTTTGAAATATTCAGTTCATGTCTGCTTTATGAAGGTTCAGGAAAAAAAAGACCGGCCAGCAGGGAAAATTCCCAAAACCGGCCGGTCTGAAGTCCTGAAGGTGATGATTAATCAAAACTGAGGGCCAGACCCACTGCAAAGGGGTAGAGCTCGGGTCCCATGCCTGGTTTAAACAGCGAGGTCATGTAGTAGTTTGCAAACAGTCCCACATTTTTGAATCCAACCCGGGTTGTTACCCCCCAGCGAAGCGGTGACAGGTTGAAGTCACTCTTGTTCTTCTCTTTCGATTTATCCCCGCTTTCGGTGTATTTTATTTTTGTGTTTGACCACAGTTTCAAACTCCCGATCACACCTCCTGAAATATAGATCCTGCCTGCCCCTGTAGGGATCTGGAACTCCAGCAGAAGGGGTGCCGTCATGTAGGCGATGTTCATTTTCGATTTGGTGATGAAACCAACGAATTCGGGTACATATTCCACAATTTCACCAGTGCCAGGGTCTTTCATAATGCTGCTCTGTCCGTCGAAATTGTAGTTGATAAATTCAAATCCAAGTCCCGATACCAGCCCCACATAGTCGGACCCCAGTCCCACACCAAAATCGGCAATATTCAGGTTCCAGTCCCACGATTTCCCGGTATTCAGATCCATGAACTCCTGTCCGGGGGGCAGTACAAGACTGAGGTCAGGGGTCACATAGTTGTTCAGACCCACCTCAAGACCTGCCCAGTGGCCCTGAAACCGTTTTTTATGATTTGTTTCGCAGGGCTCTTCACGTTCATCCATCTCGAAAATATTGATCTGGACACTATCATCACCCTCTACAATGCTGATGCCTTTTGAACCCAGGGCCACCACCACCGTATCGCCATTCTCTTCCACAATAACCACCTCATTCTTGCCCAGGGTGACCCGTGTCTGGTCGGAGGTTTCAATCACCTCAACCCGGTTCATCACATTGACCGTATCGCCATCTAACGACTTCGGGCGCGCCGGTTCAGCGGGCTCTGTAGGCTCTGTGGCTTCTGCAGGCTCTACCGGTTCTACTGGTTCAGCGGGAGTTGCTGTTACCTCTTCAACATCCGGTATATCTGTTGTTTCCGGTTCCTGGGCCAGCGAAGGAGCCACCACCATGGCACTGACCAGCATGAGTATCAATATTCTTTTCATTGGTATTTGTTTTTTTGATTATTATTTGGTCTGTTTGGTGGTAGGACGGAGCAGGGTACCGGAAAGTTACAGCCATAGCCCGCCCGTAAGCCAAAGCGATACCAGTTTATCTGGTCAAATTCGAACCAACCATCACCGGTAACCACAGGATTAAGTGTACTACCCGTATTGGAATCCATCATGTATAATAAGGCTTCCGGTTTGTTATCTTTTCCTGAAAGATTGTCCTGGGTGTCATGGTTCCCAAAAACCATGGCCCATGGATTATTGACTTCGCTAAAAACGTCTGCAAAACGCCTGTATGCTTCCTGTGAATTATCCTGTGTAACAATATCACCGGTAAGTATGACCAAATCAGGCTTTTCAAGCTGTAATATCTTTTTTGTTTTATCATAAACATCCAGATTCCTGTTTTGCGTATAATCAACATGGGTATCTGTAAATTGAACAATCTTAAACGTTTTTACTCGATGAATATTCGAAAAACTTGATACGATATGAGCTTATTGTATACGATAGCGGGTTGATAAAATGCCCTACAACGTTAAGTATATGAAGTGTAAGCGATTACGAAGCACTGAACTTTCAACTTACAAGAAAATTCAAACGGGCGATAAACCTTGATATTACTATTGTCTCGCTTATTTTTTATATACATTGTTATATGCTGTTATTCATTTTTGGATTAAATCAAACTCTGCCATCATTGGATAATGGTCAGAAAGCATATGCGTTTCTTCTTGGTTAAAAATTTCAACTTTTCGACATGTCTTTGCCAATGTAGGGCTGGCAAGAATATAATCAATACGCTGCCTATTTTGCACAATTGTTTGGGATGTGTGGTTATATTGTCCTATTAAGGCGGGTGTTGGAAATGTATAACCTTTGTGCAATTCAATTTTGCCTAAACAAACGTCAACTGCAGGACAGGCTAAGAATTCAGAAATTACTGAGAAGTCAAAATTACCCAATCGAAGGTTGGAGTATTTTTTGTCTTTGCTACCTAGCATTCTATTTTTCAGTTCTGTGTTAGTTTCAACCCAATATGCATCAAAAGGGGAATTAGAATTAAAGTCGCCAAGTATGATGAACGAATTGTTTTTAATTCTCTTTATTCTTTCGGTAATAAGTCTTGCCTCATCTAACCTAATGTCACAATCTGCAGGAGACAAATGAACAATGAAAAAATCAATACCATATGATTCACAATGCAATAATCCATGCCAAAACGGTTCTACAATCTTTTCTTTTAAATTAATAGGTCTATTTGAAGTAAGGGCGGTCGGATAGCCTTCTGTTTTTAATAACTGAACATACTTATGCCCCCACTTGAAAGCGTCTTCTTTGAGTTTTTGTTCAGTATACATGCACAATTCCTGCAATGCAAGAACGTCTGGTTTTTGGCTTTTTATCCATTTAATACATTTCTCTTTACGAACAGAGTCTTTATCCCATTCAAAGCCATTCCAAATGTTGTAGGTCATTACTTTTAAGGTGGAGGGGTCTCGGTCTTGTATTAAAGTGTGAGTTTCTTGGTTTTGCTCAAATCTACAACCCATTGCCACAAGTACTACAATAAGCAATAATAT
>JBDLIQ010000096.1:0-14874 GCA_039714775.1 Bacteroidota bacterium | reverse complement strand
CTATTGGCGTTTTCTGCGGATGTGGCAGATGTAGCCGTTTCTGCTGTATTGGCACTGCCGGCAAAAGTTGAATATTTCGCTGTGGGGACTGGTTGTATGTGTGAACCTCCCACGTCAATGAAATCCCCTGTGGTTTTTATCCAGGCATTGATGAAATAGGTGTGGGCAGACCAGTCGATCTGATCAAATGAACCCGCACTCCCGGATTGGTTCAGTGCATCCGGGTCACCAACCAGCAGTGTGAAGAGACCCATGCTGCTGGTCATCCTGTTGTGTTCCTCCTGCCATATCAATTCCCCATCCGGGCTATCAGCGAGGATGGCAATTCTTACAGTGAGTTCCTGGTCAGCCAGCGGTTCTCCCGACAGGTCCCGGGCTACAGCCTGGTAGGTAAAGCCCTGCTGAGAATATAAGTTCGGAATAAAGATGAGTCCTATCAAGCCGGCGATAACGGCTGTTCTGATTGTTCGTAGTGCAGCTTTCATTTGTATCAGTTTTTAATTGATAATCGGTTTCAGTAACCAATGCCGGGGACCAGATATGAAATCTGGTTGTTAAGAGAGTGCAGTTTTCTGTATATGCAAGTTATGAATACAGTGAGATTATGCCTAAAATTCTTATGTGCTTTTGATATAGAGGCCTTTAGGTTCCACCAATTGTATTCTGTATTAATTACAATGTCCCTGCATGATAATTAATGCAGGGACATTATGGATATTGGTAAGATTGCAGTTAGAGCAGGAAAATTGCTGTTACTGCAGAGAGATCAGGACCACAACGGTTCCGGTCCCCGAACCTGAGGAGCTCACCGCTTTTCCGATCACCGCATTGCGACGCCGTTCGTTTTCAGCCAGCATCGACTTCAACTCCTCAAAGTCCTTCGCCTCATTGACATCAAGCAGGGTCCACTTCATGGCATGACCCGGTGTTGAAGAGGTGGTCAGCAGATCACCCGGCTCGATGGATCCGTTCTCCTCGGTAATCTTTACCGGGACACGGCCGGTAAGTGCCAGCCTGGTTGCCAAAACCCCCGGGATCGGCTCACCGGTCTCTTCATCCACCACCAGCTCCATTCCCATCACCATATGGGGTTTTGTGGTAACTACCCCCAGAACTGAAGTCTGGTATGGTTTAGCTGATCTGAGCACACTCTCATCTTTGGCAGGGTCCGCCACCAGCACATCACCTGCTTCTGTATCGCCATGGGTATCATTGATATACTCGGCCACATCGATGCCACCTCCTGAACGAAGGTCGGCGTATAGTCCTTTGTATTCAGCATATCCATTCCTGTTACTGTTAAAGAAGCCACTATATATAGAGGTGACATCTGTGTCAAGGCTGTATACCCGTGAATAGAGTCCATAAATTGTATTGGCTGTATTATCTGCTTCTATCCGGTTGTAAGTGCGCATGTTGTAAGTACTGTTTACCCCATATACGTACAAACCACTATAGGCGTTTTGGGGGTAGATCGTTGTCCCGCCATTCTTATCCACCCTGAAAGCATCATGCTGGTCCGCCAAATCCCGTCCTGTACCGTTTCCGATCTGAAACAGGGGATCGGTGGGAATCCAGTCGTCAGAGGTACCTACAGATTTGTTATAGGTTCCGATCACGAACGAATTGAACGAAGGGGCACTGGTATAATGTCCAAATGCTGTAGCATAATTGCCTTCAGTTTTGTTGGCGATCCCGCCTGCAAAGGAGTAGGGAGCAACTGCCTGGTTTCCAAATCCAATAGCTGTAGCATAGATCTCTGTGGCATCGTTGAAAACTCCCACGGCAATTCCACCCTGGTCGGCCAGGTTTCCGTTCCCCAGGGCCATGGAGTAGGTATCCAGGGCTGTGTTGTCCCGGTCGGCATAGAGAGGCAGGGATACAAAACTACCTGCCTTTGAAGGAGGTTCCTCTTTGATCAACTCAAGTTCGGTATCTCCTCCTTTGGGGGGGACGATGATGGGGGGAAAAATAATGATGGGGAAAAAGAGTTGCCAGTAATAATATGAACCAACTGAGATCGATTTGAATCCTTCGGCCCGTGTATTGTATCCGATCGATGTAGCAAGTTTGCCCGTGGCCAGGCTACCTGTTCCGATCGCCACCGAAGCGATTCCTGAAGCCTCAGAATCAGATCCCAGGCTGATGGCTGTATCAGCATAGGCATGTGCACTGGCTCCAATGGCCAGGGACTCGTAACCGGTGGCCCTTGCTGCCATTCCCAGTGCCATGGATCTGTCGGCTGTGGCACTCGAAAACAATCCAAAGGAGTGTGAGAATAATCCACTGGCAGTTGAATAGTATCCAATAGCGGTGGAATAATGGTTCAATGCATTACTTTTTGTGCCCAGTCCCATGGAGGACAATCCAGTTGCAGTGGAACCGACGCCGATGGCGAAGGATTGCTCTCCCGATGCTACAGCACCCGACCCCAGTGCATAGGAGTCTTCACCAGATGCAATACTTCTGTTTCCGAATGAGGTTGAATAGTTGCCAAGAGACTGGCTTCTGTATCCAAATGCTTGCGAATAATCACCCATGGCAATCGACTTGTATCCCATGGCTGTGGAGTTCTGACCTACGCTATCAACCGATCCGATGTGAATGTTTCCTGAGAGGAAAGCCTCTTTCAGCGGGTACCACATAAGCTGGGAGGTCTCTTCAACTACATCTACAGCGTTATTACCTGAAACAAATGTGTAGAGATCTTCGGCGGCTCCTTTGGTATTGCTGAATCCTCCCACTGCGAATCCGCCTTTCACGCCTTTGGTGCCATCATCGGAACCAATATATACCCTGACACTGTCGGGTGTAACCCGCAGGAACTCCTGGGCAGGGCCTTTTGTTGTTTTGCTGATTCCACCCACTGCAAATCCACCTTTGACACCTTTGACGGGATCTTCGCTTACATACACCCTGACACTGTCACCGGTAACCCGCAGGTACTCCTCGGTAACTCCTTTGGTATTGCTGAAGCCTCCCACGGCGAAGCCCCCTTTTTTACCCTTGGTTGCAGCTGGATCTGCATAGACCCACACCATACTATCATAGACAGCAAAGACAGGCTGCCCATCCGCTCTTTTGACTTCGAATAGTGCCTCTCCGGATTGGGTACCCGCGTCTGCCTGAATAATAAAGTTGCCTGCTCCGCTAATGGCTGTTGTGGCTGATTCAGCCGTGGCAGCCATATCAGCCGTTGTTGCAGAGGCAGCTGTAGTAGCTGATTCGGCTGTTGTTGCACTGTTTGCACTGCCAGCAGTAGTAGCAAAATCAGCGGTTTCTGCAGTTGTGGCTGTTTCTGCTGTGACTGCTGACTGGGCATGGGTTGCAGTTTCTGCAGAGGTTGCGTTTTCTGCAGAGGTTGCATATTGCGCGATGGGAACGGTCGCGATGGGTGAACCTCCCATGTCAATGAAATCCCCGGTTGTCTTGATCCATACATTTAAAAAGTATGCATGGGCCGACCAGTCGATCTGGTTGAACGAAGTCACACTTCCGGACTTGTTCAGTGCCCCGGGATCACCAACCTGCAGGGTGAAGAGGCCCTGGCTGTTGGTCACCTTATCGTGCTCCTCCTGCCAGATCAATTCACCACCCTGGCTATCAGCCCGGATGGCTATTCTTACTGTAAGTTCTTGATTAGCCAGAGCTTCTCCGGATTGGTTCCGTGCTACTGCCTGATAAGAAAAACCTTGCTGGGATTGTGCATTAAGAAAAGGGACGAGGATGAGTCCCAATAAGCCGGCTATAACGGCTGTTCTGATCGATTGAAACAAGGTTTTCATGGTGTTTTGTTTTTTATTGCTATTCAGCATTTAAGCATACCTGTACGGACCAAATTTATGATATGGTAAGTAAAAGGGTAGGGCAATTATTTGTAAGACACGTTAAACCAACCATTGGTTGCAGCGACTAAATATAGTAAGAAATCACGAATAGCGTAGAGATGATATCCAAAACCTAATACTCATCCCAGCTCTTGATGGGGAGATCATCCAGCTCCATCTTGCAAATGGAGTAGATGAAAGCTGATGCCAATCTTGCGTTTGTGAGCAATGGAATGTTAAAATCCACGGCCCCGCGCCTGATGCTGTAATCGTTGGCCAATTCGTGCGAAGAGAGGTCTTTGGGGATATTTACAACCAGGTCTATTTTTTTGGACCTGAGGTAATCCATCACATTGGGTTTGGCATCTTCATCGGGCCATGCCAGGTCAATGGATTCGATCCCGTTCAGTTGCAGGAAATCATGGGTCCCGTGTGTGGCATACAGCTGGTATCCTTTATCAACCAGCATTTTGCATGAATTCACCATCTCTACCTTGGAACGCATGTCACCGGTGGAGAGAAGGATGTTCTTTTTTGGGATGGTGTAACCTACCGACAACATCGCCTTCAGGATGGCCTCGTAGTAGTTATCACCGATACAGCCCACCTCCCCGGTGGAGGACATGTCAACACCAAGGACAGGATCGGCTTTTTTCAACCTGGAGAAGGAGAACTGTGGTGCTTTGCATCCGATATAATCAAGATCAAAGATTGACCTGCTGGGCTTTTCAACGGGAACCTTCAGCATGATCCGGGTGGCCTGGTCAATCAGGTTCGATTTCAGCACCTTCGATACGAAAGGCATGCTTCGGGAGGCTCTCAGGTTGCATTCGATCACCTTGATACTGTTGTCTTTGGCCAGGAACTGCATGTTGAAAGGTCCTGAAATCTCAAGTGCAGCAGCAAGGTCCTTTGCTATTTTTTTGATCTTCCGAACCGTCTCGAAGTAGATCTTCTGCGGGGGAAAGACAATGGTGGCATCGCCGGAATGTACACCGGCAAATTCCACATGTTCTGAAATGGCGTAGGAGAAGAGCTCACCCTCTTTTCCCACTGCGTCGATCTCAATCTCTTTGGCCTGCTCTATAAATTCTGAGACCACCACCGGATACTGTTTGGAAACCTTTGCTGCCAGGGTAAGGAATCCTTCCAGTTCTTCACGGTTCGAAACCACATTCATGGCTGCACCGGAGAGTACATAGGAGGGCCTTACAAGCAGGGGGAATCCTACGTCATCAGCAAAGTCGTTGATCTCATCAATGCTGCTTAGCTCTTTCCACCGGGGCTGATCAATACCAAGCTGGTCCAGCAACATCGAAAATTTGTGCCTGTTTTCGGCGTTATCGATCGATTCGGGGGAGGTACCCAGAATGTGAACCTTTTCGCTATGTAGCCTCATGGCCAGGTTGTTGGGTATCTGTCCCCCCATGGAGACAATTACACCCTTTGGGATCTCCAGGTCGTAGATGTCCATGACACGCTCAAAAGAGAGTTCGTCAAAATAGAGCCTGTCGCAAACATCGTAATCGGTCGATACGGTCTCCGGGTTGTAGTTGATCATGATGGAGCGGTATCCCTCCTCGTTCACTGTTTTGAGTGCATTCACACTGCACCAGTCAAACTCCACACTGGATCCGATGCGGTAGGCTCCTGAACCAAGGACGATCACTGAGTGTTGGTCCTGGATGAAATCGATGTCATGTTCATTCCCGCTATAGGTCAGGTAGAGGTAGTTGGTCTGGGCCGGATATTCGGCAGCCAGGGTATCGATCTGTTTCACACTGGGAAGGATCTTCCTCTTTTTGCGGTGTTCTCTTACGGTCAGCAGGTTCCTGGAAACATCTCCCTCCATGACAAGCCGGGCCACCTGGAAGTCACTGAAACCTGCCTTTTTTGACTGGAGCAGGAGGGCATCGTCCAGTTTTTCAAGTGAACCGGTCTGCTCCAGCTTGATCTTCAGATCAAATATATTTCTCAGTTTGACCAGGAACCATCTGTCGATCCGGGTAAGCTCGTGAATCCGGTCAATGGTATACCCCTCTTCGAAGGCCTTTTCGATGACCATGATTCTCATGTCAGTTGGCTCCGAAAGCTCCTGGTCGATGTCCTTGATATCGATCTCCTGGTTACCCACAAATCCGTGCATTCCCTGGCCGATCATACGGATCCCTTTCTGAATGGCTTCTTCAAAAGTACGGCCGATGGCCATCACTTCACCCACCGATTTCATGCTCGAATCGATCAGTTTGGACACGCCCTGGAATTTGTTGAGATCCCAGCGGGGAATTTTGCAAACAATGTAGTCGAGTGCAGGCTCGAAGAAAGCCGAAGTAGTTTTTGTAATGGAGTTTCTCAGCTGGTGCAACCCGAAACCAAGGGCAAGTTTGGCGGCCACAAAAGCCAGGGGGTATCCGGTGGCTTTGCTGGCCAGGGCAGACGACCTGGAGAGCCTTGCATTTACCTCAATGACGCGATAATCCTCTGAATTGGGATCCAGGGCATATTGAACGTTACACTCACCAACGATACCCACATGCCTGATAATATCGATGGAGAGTTTCCGCAATTTATGGTATTCGCTGTTGGTAAGGGTCTGGGATGGAGCCACCACGATGCTCTCTCCGGTATGGATCCCCAGGGGGTCGAAATTTTCCATGTTACAGACCGTAATGCAGTTGTCAAAACGGTCCCTGACCACCTCGTATTCAACCTCTTTCCAACCCTTCAGAGACTCTTCAACCAGGATCTGGGGTGAGTAAGAAAATGCCTTTTTTGCCAGCTTATCCAGGTCATCATTGTTGTAACAAAACCCGCTACCCTGTCCCCCGAGTGTATAAGCTGCCCTGATAATAATCGGAAAACCCAGCTTCCCCGCTGCCTTGTGAGCATCCTCCACCGAAGTGACGGCAATGCTGCTCGGGGTCTTTACATCGATCTCCTCCAGCTTACCCACAAAGAGCTCTCTGTCCTCGGTATCCATAATGGACCGGACAGGTGTGCCGAGTACCTGGACATGATGCTTCTCCAGTGTTCCGGCCTGATATAGGGCCACCCCGCAATTAAGCGCCGTTTGTCCCCCGAATGCAAGAAGGATCCCATCGGGTCTCTCTTTTTCAATAACCTTCTCAACAAAGTATGGAGTAACCGGGAGATAATAAATTTTATCGGCCACCTCTTCAGAGGTTTGTACAGTAGCGATGTTGGGATTGATCAATATGGTCTTTACCTCCTCTTCACGCAGGGCCTTGAGTGCCTGTGATCCCGAATAGTCAAATTCACCGGCCTCGCCGATCTTCAGGGCTCCTGATCCGAGGATCACTACTTTTTTGATCTGGTCGTTCATCATTTTGTTGCAGTTATTGCTTGAAAATCGGAGTGTAAAAGTAGAAAAAAAGCTGAAATATTTGTGCAGATTAGACAAAAATGTATAAATTTGCATCTCAAATGTATAAATATACAGATGAAGAGGAAGAATGAAAGATTGATGGAGATCCGGAGACTGATTGGCAGCCGGAATATTTCCAGCCAGGAGGAGTTGATGAAGCTGTTGGAGAAAGCGGGTTTTGATATGACCCAGGCTACCCTCTCACGTGATCTGAAATACCTGAAGGTGGCAAAAATGCCCGATGATATTTCAGGTTATGTCTATGTCCTTCCGGATAAGGAGCAAATTGTTGAGGAGGCGGAGCTTTCAGTGCCTGGTTTCAGCGGACTGGTCTCCATGGATTTTGCCCAGGGAATGGCCATATTAATAACCCTTCCCGGTCATGCAAGTAGCATAGCTTATAACATTGATCATCTGAATGCCTATGAAATTGCCGGCACCATTGCTGGTGATGATACCATTTTGCTAATACCCAGGGATGGCGTCTCAAGGAGCGACCTGGTTAACCTGCTCAAGGTGAAAATGCCGGGACTGATCAGGGAGCAGGCAAACTGATTTAACTATTTTTTTGACATTCATGACACACGATATACATATTACCATTGCTTCGGAGCAGCACCTCTCCTATATTCCACAGATCGAGGAGGCATTGCTTCACGCTTCACAGCAGAAGGGAACAGGGGTTGCAGTTCGAAGCAGTGAATACCTGACAGAGAAGATCATACAGGGCAAATCTGTTATTGCATACAGTGACAAAGGAGTGTGGGCAGGCTTCTGCTACATCGAATCGTGGGGCCATAAGAAATATGTTGCCAACAGCGGACTGGTTGTTGCGTCACAGTTCAGGGGCGTGGGTCTGGCCGGCGAAATAAAGAAACGGGCACTGGAGCTCTCCACCCGGCTGTTTCCCGGGGCAAAGCTTTTTGGTTTAACCACCAGTCTGGCCGTGATGAAGATCAACAATGGATTGGGTTACCGTCCTGTTACCTTTTCCGAGCTAACCGATGATAATATGTTCTGGAAAGGCTGTGAGACCTGCCCCTATTATGATATCCTGGTGAGAACCAAACGCGACGACTGCCTCTGTACGGCGATGATCATGGACCCCGGGGAGAAGAAAAGAGTAAACGGGACTGCGCACCACTCCTCTATTAAAATAAACATTAATCACACCTGATATAAAACCAACATGGAAAAGAAAAAAGTACTATTGGCCCTCTCCGGGGGATTAGACACCTCTTTTTGTGCCATCTACCTGGCAAGGGAGAAAAACATGGAGGTACATTCGGCCATTGTGAATACAGGCGGATTTTTAGAAGAAGAGCTGGAAGGTGTAGCAGCACATGCCGACCGCCTGGGTGTTGTATCCCATGAGGTTCTTGAGGTGACGGCCAATTACTACAACAGCTGTTTGCGTTACATGATCTTTGGCAATGTACTAAGGAACAGAAGCTATCCGCTTTCGGTGAGTTCGGAACGTACTTTTCAGGCCATCGCCCTTGTTGATTATGCGAAAAAGCACGGATTTAAATATATTGCCCACGGATCAACAGCAGCAGGAAACGACCAGGTGCGCTTCGACCTGGTGATCCAGGTACTCGCTCCCGAAATAGAGATCATTACACCCATTCGTGAACTGCAGATCTCACGGGAAGATGAGATCGATTACCTCAAGAAAGAGGGTGTGGATATGAACTGGAGCAAGCTGGAGTATTCCATCAACCAGGGCCTCTGGGGCACCAGTGTAGGCGGGAAGGAGACACTTACTTCAGATGGAGAGTTGCCCGATGAGGCCTATCCCACTGCCATGAATAAAACGGGAACTGAAACCCTGACCATCGATTTTGAACAGGGGGAACCGGTGGGTTTGAACGGAAAGGTATATGAACCACTGGTGGTGATCAGGGAGCTTGAGAAGATCGCCGGGGCCTGGGGTGTCGGAAGGGATGTTCATGTAGGAGACACCATCATTGGCATCAAGGGTCGGGTTGGTTTTGAAGCTGCTGCAGCCCGGGTGATCATTGAAGCCCACCTTGCCCTGGAGAAGCATGTGCTTACCCGGTGGCAGTTGCACTGGAAGGAGCAGATCGGACAGTGGTACGGGATGTTTGTACACGAGGCCCAGTACCTTGAGCCGGTCATGCGGGATCTGGAGCAATTCCTCGATTCTTCCCAGAAAAATGTATCAGGCAGGGTGACTGTTCGCCTGAGGCCATACAGTTTTACTGTTACTGGTGTGGAGAGCCCCTATGACCTGATGAATCCGGACTTCGCCTCTTACGGGGAGATGAACAGAGGCTGGACCTCCGGGGAGGTTGACGGCTTCACACGAATTCTGGGAAATCAGCAGAGGATTTGGTTTTCGGTAAATGAAAAGAAAAAATAGAATACAAAGAAGAGACTATGAAGAGAGTTGGAATTATTGGAGCTGGAAACATTGGTTGTGCTATTGCGAAGGGACTGGTTTCATATGGAAAAATGGACCCTTCGGATGTGCTCCTTTCAAGGAAAAAGAATGAATTGTTAGCAGAGCATAAGAAGGAGGGATTCTCAGTAGCTGATAATGTTACATTGGTCAGAGAGGCCGATATACTGGTGCTTGCGGTTCTCCCGGGAGAGGCAAAGGAGGTTGTTCTTGAACTGAAGGAGGAGCTGAAAAACGGAGACAAGATCCTGGGAAGCGTAGTATCTGCTGTAAGTTTAGAGGAGCTGAAGGAGTGGACCGGCCAGGAGGTAACAGTGGTCAGGATTATGCCCAATACAGCTGCGGAATACGGAGCCAGCATGACCTGTATTGCAGGCGATAACGATGAAGCTGTGGAGGAGATCAGGGAGCTTTTTGAACCCCTGGGAGAGACCATGGTGATCAAGGAAGAACTTATGCCGGCTGCCACCATCATGGGTGCCTGTGGTATCGCTTTCTTCCTGCGCTACATCAGGGCTGTTTCCCAGGGCGGGATTCAGATTGGCTTTCATGCCGATGAGGCGGGAAAAATTGCGGCACAAACAGCTCGTGGAGCGGCAGAACTGCTGATGAATACCGGGCATCATCCTGAAATGGAGATCGACAGGGTAACCACCCCCATGGGTGTAACCATTGCCGGGCTTAATGAAATGGAGCATTACGGACTCAGTTCGGCCATGATCAAAGGCATCGTCAAATCTTATTCAGGGATCAGTAAGCTGAAATGAGAACTTCCGTTCCATATACCGATCTGCTCAAAGAGATGATCTCCATACCGGCCACCAGCCGGAATGAGGACCGGCGTGCCGGGTTCCTGGAGGAGCACCTGAAGCAGATGGGTCATGGGGTGGAACGGAGAGACAACAACCTGCTTATTGGTGATCCTGCTCAGAAAGGAGAGGGGATCAACATCCTGCTCAACTCCCACCTCGATACGGTGTCACCGGTTGAGGGATGGGAAACCGATCCTTATCTTCCGGTTCAGGAGGGAGAGAAAATTACCGGACTGGGGGCCAACGATGCAGGTGCCTCGGTGGTAACCCTGATTGCCGCTTACCATGAGATGGTACAGAAGCTGAAAGGGAAGATCAATCTCATGTTGCTTATCAGTGCCGAGGAGGAGGTCTCCGGAGCAAAAGGTATTGAAGCTGTACTCCCGCAACTTGGCCAGCTGGACGGGGTGATTGTCGGAGAACCTACGGGCATGCAGCCGGCAGTGGCCGAAAGGGGATTGATGGTGTTGGACGGAGAGGCCCGGGGAACAGCAGGACATGCGGCCCGCAGCGAAGGAGTCAATGCCATATACAGGGCCATGGAAGATGTGAATACCATCGCCTCGCTTAATTTCCCGGAGGAGTCGCAGTGGCTGCCCCCTGCCGGAGCACAGGTAACTATGATCACGGCAGGCACCGGCCATAATGTGGTTCCGGATATTTGCCGGTTCGTGGTGGATGTCCGAAGCAATGACAGGTACAGTAATAATAGAATGCTGGAATTGATATCAGCTGCCTGCGATTCGGAGCTGGTTCCCCGCTCAACCCGTCTGAAATCTTCCAGTCTGGGAAAGGATCATCTGCTGATGAAGGCAATCCGGAAATGCGCTCTTCAGCCTTTTGGCTCTTCCACCCTGTCCGACATGGCACTGATTCCATACCCGGCAGTAAAGATGGGACCGGGAGACTCGGCCCGTTCGCACACGGCAGGTGAATATATCCTGGAGTCTGAACTGGAAGCAGGGGTGCAAGGGTATTGTGAATTTCTCTCTACACTGGGAAAATTATACCTATGAAACGAACATGAACTTTTTTAATTAAAAATTCACAAATGGAGATAATTACCAATGAAACTCTGGGATAAAAATAGTTCAACCGAAGAGCGGATACTGGCCTTCACCACAGGAATGGATCCGCTGTTCGATATGGATCTGGCACCTTATGATGTGATGGGCTCCATGGCCCACGCCATCATGCTGTCCGAGGTCAACCTTATTGAGAAGGATGAAGCTGCCAGACTGGTGGATGAGCTGGGCCGGATCTATCAAAGCACCCTGAAAGGCGAAGTGGCACTGGATCCCGGGGTGGAAGATATCCACTCACAGGTGGAGATGATGCTCACCGCATCACTGGGAGACCTGGGCAAGCGGATCCATACGGGCCGCTCCAGAAATGACCAGGTGATGGTGGATATTAAGCTGTTTCTGAGGGAGGAGCTCAGGGAGATTACGGAAGCCACCTATGCCCTGGCAGGAACCCTTCTTTCGCAGGCAGAAAAACTGAAAGATGTGCTGATGCCGGGTTATACACACATGCAGGTGGCCATGCCCTCATCGTTCGGATTGTGGTTCGGTGCTTACGCTGAGGCACTGGCCGATGACCTGGGGTTCCTCGGGGGGATCTATCCGGTGGTGAACCAGAATCCACTTGGGTCGGCTGCTGGATTTGGCTCTTCGTTTCCGGTAGACCGTGAACTGACCACCCGCCTGCTCTCATTTGGAAATCTACATGTGAACTCTGTAAATGCGCAACTGAACCGGGGTAAAACCGAATGGTATGTTGGATCGGGTATCAGCGCCATTGCCTCTACTGTGGCCCGAATGGCCATGGATGCGGTCCTGTTCATGGGGCAGAATTTCAATTTCCTCACCCTTCCACCCGAACTGACTACAGGATCCAGCATCATGCCCCACAAAAAGAACCCTGATGTGCTTGAACTGATCAGGGCCAGATGCAACCGCCTTACCCAGCTGCCAGCCGAGATCTCTGCAGTAACAGGAAACCTGATTTCGGGTTACCACCGCGATTTCCAGGTATTGAAAGAGATACTTCACCCTGCCATCGGAGAGATTAAAAACCTGCTTGGGATGATGCAGTATGCAATGAGCCAGGTGAAGGTAAATTCGCAGATTCTGGATGATGAAACTTACAAGTATATCTGGTCAGTGGAAGAGGTGAATAAGAAGGTGAAAGAGGGAATTCCCTTCAGGGATGCATACAAAGAGGTGGCTGCCGAGATCGACAGTGGCCGTTACAGGCCCGGCCGGGACCATGCCTATACCCACCTTGGCAGTATAGGAAATCCCGGCACAGAGGAGGTGAGAACAAAACTTGACCAGGCATATAAAGGGTTCGGTTTTGTAAAGAGTTCAGAGGTTGTAGATGCATTGTGTAACTATTTTGAAAAGTAATGACACACAGAAAATATCTAAAAGAGAAGAAGAAAATCGTTGTAAAGGTCGGGACCAGCCTGCTGACCTATGACAACGGAAAGATAAACCTGCAGCGCATGGAGAGGCTGGCCATGGTACTTTCCGATCTTCACAACAGTGGCAGGGATGTGATCCTGGTCTCCTCGGGAGCTGTTGGGGTTGGTGTCGGGATGATTGGCCAAAAAGAGAAACCAAGGGATCTGGTGACAAAGCAGGCACTGGCCGCAATTGGACAGGTGGGGCTGATTCGTCTCTACCAGAAGTTTTTTGATGAGTACAACAAGACTGTGGCACAGGTACTGGTTACCCGCGACGGGATCGAAAACAGCCTGCGCAGGAAGAATGCCCGCAATACCCTGAACCAGCTTCTGGAGATGGGGATCATCCCGGTGGTGAATGAGAATGATACCGTTTCAACCCATGAAATTGAGTTTGGGGACAACGATACACTTTCGGCCGATGTGGCTACGCTGATCCATGCCGATCTGCTGCTGATCCTGACCGATACGGATGGTGTTTTCACCGCTGATCCGCATACCCACAGCTCTGCACAGAAGGTACGAAAGGTGATGAAAGCAAAAGAGGACCTGAAGGATGTGGATCTGAATGGTTCATCTAAACTGGGTTCGGGGGGCATGGCCTCAAAAATTGCTGCAGCGGAGGTTTGCCGGGAGAACAATGTGGATGTGGTGATCGCCAATGGCAATGATCCGGCCACCATCCTGGAGGTGCTTGAGGGAAAGGACCTGGGAACCTTTTTTGTAAGTGATGCCACGAACCATATGGCTGGATAACTCAGTAATAAAGTAGAGCGTATGCAAGAGTTGATTGAGATTGGAAAGAGGGCAAAAGAGGCTGCCGGAGAGCTGGCCCATCTGAATACCGAACAGAAGAACAACCTGCTGCTGCTGGTGGCGGAGATGCTGGAAAAGTACTCCGACGGGATTCTGAAAGCCAATGCCGCTGACCTGGAGCAGGGAGAGGCGATGGGTCTGAAGGGTGCTATTGTGGAGAGGCTGACACTGTCAGAAGCAAAGATCTCGGGAATTGCTGAAGGGTTAAGAGAGGTTGTTCAGCTGGACGATCCCATCGGTGAGATTGAGGAGATGAAAAAGCGCCCCAATGGATTGCTCATTGGTAAAAAGCGTGTCCCACTGGGGGTGGTTGGGGTGATCTATGAATCGAGGCCCAATGTGACTGCCGATGTGGCCGGTTTGTGCATTAAAACGGGTAATGTGTGTGTGCTCAGGGGTGGGAAAGAGGCCTTCCAGTCCAACAACGCCATTGTGAAGATCTTCCATGAAGCCATCGAAAAGTGTGGACTGGACCCCAACATGGTGCAGCTGGTGCAGAACACTACCCGGGAGAGTGCGGTGGCCATGATGAAGCTGAATGAGTACCTGGATATTTTGATCCCCAGGGGCGGTGCCGGGCTGATACAGGCGGTGGTACAGAACAGTACAGTGCCAGTGATTGAAACAGGTGTGGGTAACTGCCATGTCTATGTGGATGATGCAGCCGACCTGGAGAAGGCAGTAGCTATCGTGCACAATGCCAAAACCCACCGTCCCGGTGTCTGCAATGCGGCAGAGAGCCTGCTGGTGAATACAACAGTAGTAGCAGCTGTACTGCCCGATATCGGGAAGGCCCTTACAGAATCGGGGGTGGAAATTCGCGGTGATGAGATAACCTGTAAGCTGATTGCAGAAGCAAAACCTGCCACAGAGGAGGACTGGGGTACCGAATACCTGGATCTGGTGATCAGCTCAAAGGTGGTGGACTCTGTAGAAGAAGCGGTCGATCACATCAACAAATACGGATCACTGCATTCAGAGAGCATCGTAACTGAAAACTACAGCCATGCCCAGTATTTCCTCGACCGGGTAGATGCCGCTGCAGTCTATGTGAATGCATCAACCCGTTTCACCGATGGATTCGAATTTGGCTATGGCGCCGAGATCGGGATCAGCACCCAGAAGCTGCATGCCCGCGG
>JBDLIQ010000095.1:0-15310 GCA_039714775.1 Bacteroidota bacterium | reverse complement strand
TAAAACAAGCGAATAACAATATGATAACTCGTACAATAGCAAATCATGCGCCATTACCCCACATCGTTTGCACTAAACGTTATGAAACCTGTGTATTGTATTCATAAAAAACATTATGTACGTTTGGCAACATGAATTTTGAAGAGGCACTCCAGAAGATCATCTCCCTTGCAGGGGAGCAGTTTCCCGATGCAAAGGTTGTGATTGATGAAGCCACAGGTCCGCAGGATATACCCTCCTGGAACTCTCTGAAGCATGTGATGTTCATCGCATCCATCGAAAAGGCTTTCGGGATCAAATTTGACCTGTTGCAGATGATCGATCAAAAAAGTATAGGTGATATTGCCCGTGCTACCCATGAGACATTAAAATAAAGATGGAGATCCGGGCCATACCCTTTAAGGAAATAGAGCAATATATCTCAAGCGATGGGTGGGATCGTGCAGAGGTGGTTCCCATCACACTGGAGAGGGCCAGGTCACAGCAATACAATCCACAAGCCCGCTCTGATGAACCCTCTCTCTGGGTGGCTGAAGATGAAGATGGACGTGTGGTCGGGTTTGCAGGATCCCTACCGGCCTTTGATGTTCACAACTCGGAACGGATGGGGTGGAATACATGCTGGTGGGCGGACCCCGATGATGGAAAGGAGGCTGCCATGCCCCTTTTGTACCATTTTCTGCAACAGTGGGATCAGAAGGTGGCTTTCTCTGATATGACTCCCCATACCCATGAGATAATCCGGCAGCTTGGCTTTTGCAACACCCGCCGGGAGAGGGTGGCGCAATGCTATATCAGGATACCGGTTTCAAAGGTCATCTCAAGGCTGGGGATTCCCGGTATGATCCTCTCTCCCCTGATCTTTCCTGCAGCTCTGCTGATCAATTCCATTCAAGGGGTGAGAGTAAAACTTTCCCGCAGGAGGAGTGGGGTTGTAAAATCTGAAACCAGGAACCGGCTGGATGATGCACTGTATGGTTTTATCGAACAGCACCGGCAGAACGATTTTTCACAGCGCTCTCAGGAGGAGTTCAGCTGGATCGAACAGCATCACTGGCTGGTAAAGAGCTCCCCATCCACACGGGAGATTGGAAGGAGGTATCCGTTCTCCTATGAAGTTAAGGATTTCAGGATGGAGTGGCTGGTATCGCGAAAAGAGGGTGAGATCACCTCTGTCATGCTGGTTTCTGTCAGGGACGGGTCCATGAAGGTGCTCTACTATTTCGGCGAGCGTCCCGGGGATGCTTTCGGGGTACTGAAAGAGAGGATAGCTGGTGACAGCTCTCTACACTCCCTCATCTTTGCCCACCCTGACCTGTTGTCTCACGTGAAGGATATTTGGCGGGTCAGCCTCTACACCCGTTTCAGGGCCAGGCATGTGGGAGTCTCTAAGAAGATCATGGATGACCTCCCTTCAGAACTGGTGGTCCAGCTGGGTGACGGCGATGCAGTGTTTACTTAGTATTCAGGTCCTCCAGGATCTCCCTGAACCGGTTGTAGAGCAGGGGGGCTGTTTCGGGCCCCAGGGAGTTCTCTTCGCCGTAGGGGGCATCATCCCTGTCATAGGTAAAGGGAGCCTCCACATCCCACTGACTTTTTGGAATGATGTAACCGATCTCGTCGTTGGATAGTCCAATAACAAAGCGGTAATCGCCCGGCATCAGCTGCCGCAGGGGTGGCGCTTCCGTGACCGCCATTTGAAAATCCTGGCCTTCGGGTGCCTCAACCCCTCCATTTACAATTTCAGGATAGATCTCACCAGGCACGCTCAGGAAGCTGGCCGGACCCAGGGTGAAGGCAGCCACTTCGGAGCGGACATTGAACCATCCCTTCATGCCGAAATCGAGTACCCCCAGCATGGCTGCCAGCCGGAACATTCTGTTATCCAGCGGCAATCTGACTGTTTTGGCCCTGAGGGAGAGGCTGGCCTGGTGAACCAGGGTATCCGGATGCTCCAGCGCATCCAGTGCGAGCATGGCAAGCTGTTGTCCCTGGGCCCTGATTTTATCAAAAGAGGCTTCGTTGTAGGTGGTATCCAGGAAGGGATCATCCAGTGGCATGCTGGCACGGGTGGTCATCAGTCCCCCGATGGCCCCGTTGATATAGACTGCAATGCCACCAACTCCCGGTCTGACCAGGCTATCCCCGTGGTAGACGCCTTTCTCAAGAGACTCACGGAAGTAGTGGGGGAAGTCGGATGAGATATAGAGGTTATCCGACCAGAGTGTTTCCGGGTGGTTGGCCCAGGAGACCAACACGCCCAGGGTGGTGTCGGCTTCTGCATCGATGGCCTGGATCATCCTCAGGCCGGGGTCCATCACCAACGGTTCCCGGGTATCCATCACCAGCTCTGCCGCCCCGTTCATATCTGTTGCAAATTTCAGTTTTGCCGGACGCAACTGCTCCGATGCCCCGACAATGGCTGCAACCACCTGCCTCTTCAGGTACTCCATATGTTCTTTATTGACGCCGCTCTTCAATGGTCCCCCGCCCCAGATCCCGATCAGGTCGTTGCTTTCATGGGTGTGGGTGCTGCTGATGATGGCGTAGTCGATCCCTGTCTCTTCGGGGATCAGTTTCCTGATATCCACCACATCGTCATGCCTGAAGCCAATGGCATCCAGGGAGACCAGTGCCAGTCTTGTAAGGCCGTCATCAATGAGAACCACCCGGGCCCACACATCGTCATGTACACCGTTGGCAGGACGCTGCTGGTGAAAACCTGCGATCCACCATGCATCAAATTCCCCGTTGTTATTGTTGTCATTATAGGTATCACCGTCCTCTTCACGGAACCTGGCGTCGTTATTGATATCGTTCCAGGTATCTACCACCTCTGGTGTGATGGGCAGTGCCGCAAATCCAACCCTGAGGGTGCCCGCTGCTTCTGAATTTTTGATATTCAGGTCCACCTCATATCCCGGATGGCGGTCCCTCAGGTTATACAGTGTCCATACTGCCAGGAGGATGGCTATACCCAGGATTGCAACCGCTATTCTAATGATCCATTTTCTCATATCTATTGATTTGTTTGCCTGTTGGATCTTCTCCGCCTGACAAGCACCATGGTGATTGTGTAGAGAAGAAATCCGGCACCACATAGCAGAAGGAGGGTGCTGTATTCTCCATAAATATCGTTGGTCTCTTTCAGTCTGTCGACTCTGGAGAGGATGAGGATCCCATTTACAAGCAGGAACAGGCTGCTTATGATTGCTAAGCTCTCTCCGGGTCTCAGGTGAACTATTTGCCACAGGCTGTTTTTGAACCTTTTTCCGCCTACACCAATCAGCACCAGCCATATGAACCAGGAGAGCAGTTGCCAGCCATTGAGTGTGCGGAAATAGTTAATTATGTTGTAGAGGGGACTCAGGAAAACCCGGTTGCGGTCAAAGGTGTTCCGGTCGTTATAAAGAAGTACCCCGACCCTGCTCATATCCCTTTGGCGGAGCAGCTCCATGATCGATTCTCTTTTCTCTGAAGTCTCCATCTGATGCCAGCCGGGGATCTCCAGTGCGTTCCAGGCAAAGCAGGTACTGCCATACCCGTGGTAGTCAGCCACCCCCGCCATAAGCAGGCCCTGGGTGGTGCAGGTGTGTACAATATCCTCAAACACCCGGCGGTCATAAGTCAGTCCGCTGGCCTGGTTGGCAATCTCAAAACCATCCACTCCCATCTCCGTGTAATGGGGAATGGTCTCATTTTCGTCATCAAACCAGTGGGCAACGATCACCACACCGCCCGCTGCATGGGTTGTATCGATCACCTGCCGGTCGGTAAGCCCCCGGGTTGAAAAGTCCCGTGTCAGACCAAGCAGTGTCATGTGGTTGCTTCCGGAAAACTCTTCACCGGCCATGATCAGCGGTTCCGGCGGAATGGCTCCCTCCTCCTGGGCCCTGACTGTCTCCAGTGTCATTCGATGGTGGTTGTGATCGGTGATAAAGAAGGCATCATACCCGTTCCTCCGGTGCCATTGATGCAGCCTTTTTGTAGAGATGATCCCGTCATGGCTCTGCTCCGTATGGCTGTGTGTATTGATCAGGACTGTGTTTTCCTGCCCGTTTTCAATGGTATTGGATGGCAGGGGAATGTAGATAATCAACCAGAGGAGTCCCAGCCAGGTGCCCACAATCAAAGGGGTCACCCTCAGCCAGGTAAGCAGCCCGTTCAACATGCGCCTGCCCCTGTCTGTCTTAACTGGTTGGCTACCCGGACGTGCAATGGACCATAAAAGAGAGATGGTGAGGATCCAGAGCAGCAGGACTGCAAATTCTGCCAGTGGCTGGTCGGCCCTGAGGTAGAAGAGCAGGGGACCGGTCCATGGTTCGAAAAGCAGGCGCCAGGTGGATATCTCTATACCGTAACCGGGAACCGGGAGAGAGGTAATCGCATCAATGATCTCTATGGGATGGTGAAACAGAACCGACAGGATCACCATGGCCAGTGTCAGGATGACGGGTAGTGAGTATTTTCTTTTCCCTGTTAGCATTTCATTGAAAATTGTCATTCAGCTAAAAGAGATGATCCTCAACGCATTTACAGATGGCATGATAGACCGGCATATGGTACTCCTGTACCTCTGAGGTTATTTTGGCCGGGACACATATGGTGATGTCACAAAAGGCTTTCAGTCTGCCGCCGCTCTGCCCGGTCATCCCGATAACGGTCATCCCTTTGGCCTTTGCAGTAATTGCAGCATCCACTACATTGATTGAATTTCCCGAGGTAGTGATGGCCAGCAGCAGATCACCAGGATTGCCGTAACCTTCTACCTGCTGGGCAAACACCAGGTCAGCATCCACATCATTGGAAAAGGCGCTAACCAGTGCGCCGTGTGCACAGAGGGAGATCGCTGGCAAACCTCGTTGCAGGTGCTCAGCGATGTAACTGCCTCTCTCCGGGGAGGCGATCTGAAGACGATTCTTAAGATCGGCTGTCAGCGGACGTTTTTTTTCGAAACTTTTCATCAACTCACCCACGATATGATCCGCATCGGCGCAACTGCCCCCGTTCCCGCAAATGAGCAGTTTCCCCCGGTTTTCAAAACAGCTGGTGATGGCATCTGTGGCTTCACGAACCTCTCCGATGCAGCTTTTCAGCGCAGGAAGAGATTCAATTAAACGATTCAGTTCGTTTTCAACAGTCATTATTCATCAGGTTTAATTAGAGACCCAGCTCTTTTAGCAGGGTTTTCTTGGGTTTTACACCCATGATCCTCTTCTCCTCTTTTCCGTTTTTAAATACAATTAGAGTAGGGATGTTCCTGATCTGGTACTTTTGCGCCAGCTGCTGGTTCTGGTCCACATTGACCTTGGCAATGGTGACCCGGTCACTCTCCTCTTCGGCAATCTCGTTCAGGGTAGGAGCAATCATCTTACAGGGAGCACACCAGGGTGCCCAGAAGTCAACAAGAACCGTTCCGTTGCGGATCACTGTTTTATAGTTTTTATTGTTCAATACCCTGATCTTTTTACTGGGAGGAACATCCTTGACATTTTTCATCTTGCTGTACGAATAGGCCAGGAGACCAACCAGCACCAGCACAACTCCTCCGATAATATACCACGTCATATTCTGCTATTTGTTTATCTATTGATGGTAATATAACTGCTAAACTACCATTTCTATTGTAATGCCACACAGAGTGCGGCATAATCTCCGATCTCATCTCCCAGTACGGCTGGCCGCACTTCGCATACCTCTCTTGCTGCAGGAATTGCCTCTGTCAGCAACTCCTTCTCAATTAAGGGTTTAAGCAATGCCTCATTTCTGGTGTAGATGCTCCCTATCACAATGCATTCGGGATTCAGAATATCTATAAGAGTGGCCAGCCCTCTCCCCAGAAATGAAGCTGAGATCTCCACTATTTCAGAGGCTACCGGATCGCCGGTGATGGCTGCCCCGAACAGGCTCTTGGCTGTTATCTTACTGATCAGCTCTTTAGAGGGACAAAATCCCACATATTCTCCGGCCTCCAGTTTTTTTGCAACCACGCTTGCAGCCAGCCTGGCAATCCCGCCGCCGCTGCAAAATCCCTCAAACGACCCGGCCTTTCCGAACCCCACAGGTCCATCTTCAGCCATCCTCATGTGTCCCACCTCCCCGGCCAGGTCATTGGTTCCTGTATATAGTTTTCCGTTTAAAATGAGACCGGCGCCCATGCCTGTTCCAAAGGTGAGAAAAATCATGTTCTCTGTACCCACACCGGCACCCATCTTCCATTCGGCCAGCGCTGATGCATTGGCATCGTTCTGGACCTCCACAGCCACTCCAAACTCCTTGCTGAATATATCAACGATGGGTACCCTGTCCCAGCCCGGCAAATTGGGAGGTGAATAGATGATCCCCTGTTTTGAATCGAGGGGACCTCCGCAGCTGATGCCAATCTTTACCAGCCTGCTTTGTTCGTAGATGCGAAAAAGTTCATGGGTATGGCCGGTGAATTCATCCAGGATCTTCCGGTATCCCCGCTCGACCCGTGTTGGAAATGAGATCTTCTCAAGGATCTGGTAATCTTTATCCCCCAGTATAATACTACATTGTGTACCTCCAATATTATACCCCAGGTAGAGGAGATCGTTTTCTGTTTCCTGAATCATTTAGTCTGTTTAGCAAACAACAATCCGAGCAGCTTTTCTGCTTCAGAGAAGTCGGGGACAATCAGATCCGCACCTGCTTTAATGAGCCGGGTACGCTTCTCCTCATTGAGTCCGGAACGGGCTATCTCATCACTGGCCACGCCAACAGATATCCCCTCCGATTTGACACACTCCCTGATCTCCACCGGTCCGTCCCCAAATACAACAAGTTCATTTCCCTGCAGTCTGTTCTCTTTGATAATCTTATTAATGATCATCCTTTTCGAGTACTTCTTGATATCGTTTTCGGAACCATAGATACCTCCGTCAAATAGCTCTGCATAGCCCAGAATGTTCGCCTCATTGATCACATCATCCTTGTCCGTGCCACTGGCAAGATAGAGTGTCATACCTTTTGCTTTCAAGGACTTGAGGAATTCAACGGAGCCGCTCATGGTGAAATCATCCACCCTCAGTTCACCCCTGTCGAGTTTTTTAAGTCTCTCTGAGACCATCTCCATCAGTGCGTCGTTGTAGATTTTTTTGTACCCGAATTTATCCAGGATCTTCTCTTTGGGAACCAGGTTGGCCCTCTCCACCATCTCTACCAGCGCCTCCATCTGCAGGATGGTCTGTATCCCGGTGGAGCGGTCGATGAATTCCAGCACCTGCTCCCTGATCTCTTTGTGTAATTCCGGGTCAGACTTATCAGCCTTCTCTCCCATGATTGCTTCGATCATCACAGGCTCCATCACCATTTCCCAGCCCTGCCGGATGGTGCTGATGGTTCCGTCATGATCAAACAGGGCATGTTTGATATGGCCGGTCCGGTTAAGGATTCCCTCATGAACCAGTTCAATCTCTGTGTCTGGAAGGTATTTAGCCTGGCCCCTGTCCGCAGCCATCTCCGGCCGGTGGTTATAGATGGCAACCTGGCTTAATTCCAGGATCTCTCTGCCCGATGCAGTGCCTGTTGTAAAAAGCTTCTGAACGGTCACAGCAGCAGCAAGGTTGGCAAAAGCAGCCGAACCTGCAGGTGAGATGCCGGCAGCCAGGCAGAGTGTGAGGGCACTGATGGTGGTATCTCCCGCACCTACCGTATCCAGCTTTCCATGTATGGCTACCCCGGGGATCTCTGTGACACCTCCGGCATCAATGCATACGATTCCACGGTTTCCGCAGGTGGCAAATACCGGTTTTTCATACTGCTGGTAGATGGTGGTGCCGTACTCCCTGACCTCTGCCAGTGAAACGTCATCCTGGGGCTTTACATCCAGACCGTTGAGTACGGCGAGCTCGATCTCGTTTACCTTCCTGTAGATCTGTTTGAAGCGGGCATTGAAATGCCTTGAATCCATCACCACGATCTTGTCACTGTACTTCTCAAAAAGCGCATTGGCTTCATCGATAAATTCAGGGTTGGTAATGCTGCCTGTGACCTGCTGGTTGAAAATGAGGGCATCATAATTTTCCAGCGCCGATCCGATATGATCCAGCAGGGTCCGGTCTGTTTCATGCGAGCGCCTGTTCTTCAGTCCGAAATCGATGCGGGGCTCTTCTCTCTCTCCATAATATTTCTTCGTGTAGGTGTAGGTGCTGAAAGCTTGATCCTGGATGATTAGTGAACTGGTATCTGCACCAAGCGCCTCCAGCTGGGCAGAGAGCTCCCGTCCGTGAATGTCATTGCCAACCACCCCGATCACTTTGATTCCGGCAGGATGGAGTGCTGCAAGGTTGGACACGATGTTGCCGGCACCTCCGGGGGAGTAATGGTGTTCTGCAACGGCCTCGGCCTTCAAACCGGTCTCAACAGATACTTCCGAACCATCCGGATCCATCAGCCAGTACGCATCGAGACAGAAATCTCCATATACGGCAATTTTTGCGTTTCCGATCTTCTCAAGTATCTCTTTGATCTGCTCCTGTCTCATTCGTTTCAAATTATTTCAACCAGTTTTTTATACAACAATGGGAAAGTCTGTTTCTGATTTCCTTCGATATAGATTCCCTCTCCTCCATAGGCCTGTGGCACCCGGGTGACTATGCTCTTCTGGTCCCGGTAGTAATAACCGACGGCATTTTCGTTAGCAAAGGAGTCGGGGTTGTAGGGTCTCAGGTCAAAATCCGCCGTAACGATCTTTTCCGGGATCTTCCCGATATTGCCTGCCATGGAGGCTGCCTTAAGGAATACCTCCGGACCGGTCACAGCACTTCCGACATTCAGGATCACTCCTCCACTGGTGAACCTGGTGATCTCTTCGGCATAGATCAGGAAATCCCTTCCGGAGCATCCGCCTTTGGCCTCTCCGTCAAACCAGGCATGCTGGTCCAGAACATCAGTTCCTATGCCGGCATGAATGGTCAGGGGTACATTGTATTCGTAACAGACCGCCTGCAGGCTCACCTCAGGATGTTTGAATTTAATGCTGTTTTTCCCGCTCCCCAGCAGGGCGGACACCTCGTTGCGAAAAGCTTCATCACAGATCATTCTGCCAACCGATTCGCCATAGCCCAGTTTGTAACGGTTCCCCACAACCAGGGCGGCATTGATGTAATTGAATTCGTACGCCATACCGAATTGTCCCTTCTCAAGCGCCTGTGGGACATATTCGCTGCTCTCACCAATCAGTCCCAGTTCAAAATCATGGATGGAGGTGGCCCCGTTTCCCGATACCATGGTGAAGAGGCCTCGTTTGACCATATCAGCCAGCAAAAGTCCCAATCCGTTTTTGATCAGGTGGGCACCTGTAAATAGTACCACGGGATGGCTCTTCTCCCTGGCAGAGAGAATCTTCCCGGCAAGCAGTTCAATGCGCTTCTCCACTGCTTCAGGAACTGAGATCTCCATCCTGCCCACCTGCTCCGGATTGATCAGGTCACTGAGTTTTACCTTGTTGGTTCTTTCCGATACCGGGTAGGTATTGATCTGTGCCGGGTCAAAGGCAGTGTACCGGCCTTTGTATTTCATATCTGAGCGGTTTTCTCAAGTTGAATATGTATTAGTCATCATGTATTCCCGTGCTGTCTGCGACAAACATCCGTGTGCTCTTGGTGTAGTTGCCTCCCGAGGGTGAGGGATACTCCAGGTCAAGGTAGAACGCCTTGTGACCCGATTCAGGCAACTCCACATCAACCTTAACCAGGTTTTGTCCCGCTGCATCAATGGAGGTGGCTGTCCAGTATTCATTTCGGAAGTCGCGGTCCTGTGAATCTGCAATCCACAGTTTGGCCCCGAGAAGTTTCTCCGCAGTTGCCTCAACCGAAAGGGTGATCCCGGTTTCGTTTTCAGCAACGGACCATTTGCAGAGGGGGTAGGGCTGCTTAAGCAGGGTATGTCCGAAAAAGGCACTCAGGGTGAAGAGGGCCTGCTCACCGCTTCCAAGTCCGTGACCGGCGTTGGGAACATAGTTGATGTAGTTTTCGCCCGGGATCCCATCCAGGTAGTGCCTGATGGCATCCACCGGCCAGTAAGGATCGTTTGTCCCGAGAAGGATCATCTTGGGCATGGTAAGTTTGTCGCGGTAGGAGTAGGGGTCGACCATAAGGGTGATGTCATTCCCGCCCGGGGTATGCACATCCTGCGGGATCCCCAGATCAACATAATCCTGGATCTCCACACTGTAATCCCCCCATACCTTGACCTGGTAATCCAGGCTCACCGGCATGTTGAGCACATCGATTACTGCAGGTGCAATGGCCTCTGCCCGGGTATCACTTGCTCCTGTCAGCCAGGTGGTCCAACCGCGCTTTGAGGCACCTGATAGTACAAAACGGGTTATTTCATTCGAATAGTTCTCCCCGGTAAACTCCTGGACGGCATCCATGGCCCTGATGGCACCTTTGACCATGGGAAAGAGAAGTGGCCAGGTATAATCCCCATCGTTCTTAAAGTTGTGCAACGTTAAGGAGATCAGTTCATCCTCAACCAGACCGTCATACAGTGGTTGGTTGGGAATCTGCCATACGATGGCCACCACGGCACTGTTGAGGTCGGCTACCTGGGCCATGGCATTGACGAAGCCATCATCACTTCCCGGTCCGTTCGGGATGCCATTTTCGATTTTCCCACCGGTAATGAAGAGCAGTGCTCCATCATGTTCTATATTGTCGGGTACAAGAACCGTCAACGCATGCTTCCATGTATGCTCGCGCCATTGCTGCGAAGTAAGGATCAGGTTATGCCTTGTTACTCCCTGCAGATCGAGAGATCCCTTTACTTCCCAGCTATAGGTGGAGTCTTCATTCTCCAGGTAGCTCTTAAGGGCAGTTTCAGGACCGACTCCTTCAGGGGCCGTAGTGTTTTCACATGATTGGCAGGAGATCAATCCCACCGGCAGCATAACAAGAAGGAAAAATCTAAAAAAATTCAGTCTATTTTTCTTTTTCATGATGGTTGGAATTATATGATACAAATTTACATTTTGATAGCGCTGTTTCCTTCTGGTATTTGGTAAAACTTACATTGTTTATTAACGTGTCATGGAGGGTGGAATATCCTCGGGAGCGGTACCCCAGGACCGGTTGGGTTCGGGTCCCATCTCAAATACCAGGGTCCCCCCATCCGTGATTTCGTGGTGGTGGAGCCAGCTTCTCTCCAGCGGTGCTCCATTGAGCGTGGCTGACTGAATATAGATATTCTCCTCTGACACCTCTGGTGCCGTGATGGTGAATTCTCCATCAGGATAGGGGGATTTCAGCCTGATGGTGGCCTCTTCAAGGAGCGGTGTGCCAATCAGGTAGATGTTCTGACCAGGTGCAACGGGGTAGATCCCCATGGCACTCAGTACATACCACGACGAGAGGGAGCCCATGTCCTCATTTCCGCAGAGTCCACCCGGTCCGGTCCGGTATAGCTTCATCACCTGGCTTACCCGCTCCTGGGTCTTCCAGGGCATCCCTGCATAGTTGTAGAGATAGGCCACATGGTGGGAGGGCTGGTTGCCATGCACATACTGCCCGATGGTGCCTACCACCCCAACATATTTGGGTCCGCTGATCTCCGGACTGATGCTAAAGAGTGAGTCGAGTTTGGATGTAAAATCCGCAGGCGATCCGAAGAGACCGATCAGGCCGTTGATATCGTGCTGCACAGACCAGATATACTGCCATGCATTGGACTCGGTATAGTTTCTGTTGGGCCTTCTTCCCACCAGCAGCGGATCGAAACAATCGTACCAGGAGTGATTGCCATTATTGGCGATTCCGGCCTGCCGGTCGCCGCATGCTTCCAGCCATGAACCATCCTGTTTCTTTGGGCGCATAAAGCGGGTGCCGGGATCAAACAGGTTGCGGTAGTTGTGTGCCCTCTGCATGAACAACTCATGGTCGGATTCCCTGCCCAGCTCCTCTGCCATCTGCGCAATGCACCAGTCGTTGTAGGCGAGTTCAAGTGTATTGGGTACCGACTCTGTGACCCGGTCCACCGGCGCATAACCCAGCTCCATGTAGTGTTCCAGCCCGGACCGGCCGGCCGATGCAGGCAGGGGAGAAGGAGGGAGCTCAGTGGCCTTTCTTCGCATGGCACTGTAGATCGATTCCACATCATAATCACGGAATCCCTTCATGTAAGCATCGGTGATAATGGGAACCAGGTGGTCGCCCACCATACCCTGGTAGAAAGTGTTGCGGTGGTGTTGCGCAGGGAGCCATCCGTAATGGGCTGTCTTCTCTACAATCGATCTGATCATATCATCCACATGTCCCGGTGCGATAAGGGTCATCAGCGGCTGCTGGGAGCGGTATGTATCCCAGCAGAAAAAGGTGGGAAAAAAATCGTAATTCTCTGCCTTATGAATGTTACCATCCATGCCATAATAGCTCCCGTCAGTATCGGAGGAGATCACCTGGGCCAGCAGGGAGTGGTAGAGGGCGGTGTAGAACACCTCCATCTGGTCTGGCGTACCCTTTGCCTCTATGCTTTTTAACTCCTCATTCCAGGTTTGCCTGGCCGCTGACCTGACCCGGTCAAAGTCCCACTCCGGAATCTCTGACCGGAGGTTTTGACGTGCCCCCTCCACACTTACATAGGAGAGGCCCACCTTTACCAGAATCTGCTCATCCTGGTGTGTGGTGAAGTTCACAAATGCACCGACGTTGGCTCCCGTTTCGGCTGACCGGTAGGGGAAGATGCCTGCTCCCGACTCGGGGGTGTTGAAGTTCGAATCGAAGGTTCCGTATGCAGCAAAGGGTTTGCTGAACCGGGCCACAAAATAGAGGGTGGCCTCCTGCGACTGCTTATAACCCTCCAGGGTCTGGTTGTCCGCAAACGCTATATGAGAATCTCCTGGCGGACGCTTCCCCAGGATATGGCCAATGTCGATCAGGATATGGGCATCTTCGCTCTCCGGAAAAGTGTACCTGTGCATTCCGGCCCTTCTGGTTACGGTCAGTTCCGCCTCAATACCGTAATCATCCAGGTGTACCGCATAGTAGCCCGGCGAGGCAGATTCGCTGGCATGGTCAAACCTGGATCGGTACCCCTGGTCGGGATCTTCCCTGCTTCCCGGAGTGACCTGTAGTTTCTGACCCACCGTGGGCATGATCAGCAGATCGCCCTTGGCTGTCATTCCCACACCACTGTAGTGGGTGTGGCTGAAACCCATGATGGAGTGGTCCGCCCACTGGTAACCTGCAGCGTAGGTCCACCCATGGGTGTAAACATCGGGACTGAGGTGCACCATCCCGAAGGGAAGGCCCGGCCCGGGAAACATATGTCCGAAAAAATCGGTCCCGATAAAGGGGTCCACATAATCGACCGGTTCCGGTGTAGTTTCACAGGAGGTAACCAGGAGTCCGGTTATCAGTGCCAGTAACGGCAAAATTGTATTTAGTTTAGGAGCCATAGGATCATTTTGTTATTAATCAAGTTGTGAGGGGGGTGCAGCGCCGGGTGCTGCTCCCCACTCCCTGTTTGGGGTTGGTCCCATCTCCAGTTCAAGGATGGCTCCCTGCAGGAGCTCCTCATGGGTAAACCAGGGACGGTCCAGTATCTCACCGTTCAGCCGGGCCAACTGGATGTACTTGTTTACAGCAGAGCATCCATCGGCCATAATAGTGAAGGTGTTGCCGTTGGGGAGCGCAATGGCCACCTCTTCAAAGAGCGGACTGCCGATGGTGTATAGAGGCAGGCCCGGTGTAACCGGGTAGAAGCCCATGGAGGAGAATACCACAAAGGCACTCATGCCTCCGCCATCTTCATCGCCCGGGATCCCGAAAATATTGTCCTTGAACCACACATCGAGCAGGAAGCGGATCCGTTTCTGGGTTTTCCACGGTGCCCCCGCGTAATTGTAAAGGTATGGAATATGGAAACTGGGTTCATTGCCCATGGAGTACTGTCCCACCAGTCCGGTTGCATCGGGGAACTTCGCCCAGAACTGCCACTTCCGCCGTCCCAGATCCTCCCTGAAGAGCTGATCAAGGTTGGCTGTAAAGGCTTCGCGTCCACCCATCAATTGAATCAATCCATGGATGTCATGCTGGGCCTGCCAGGCATAGGTGTAACCGTTGTTCTCATCGTAATAGTCCCGTCCGCCGGGTCCCCCGTCAAATTTGGGATCGATATCGATCCACTCCCCCTCCTCATTCTTTGGCCACATCAGCCTCTTGTCGGAACGGTAGAGGTTTCTGTAGTTTGCAGCTTTGGGCATAAATAGCGCACGGTCTGCTGTTTTTCTCAGCTCTCCGGCCATTTCGGCCAGGGCCCAGTCGTCGTAACTGTGCGCCACGGTAATGGCCACGCTCTGTCGTTTTTCAAATCCGTGCACCGCTGCCACATGCTCCTCCTCTCCCGGTTCAAGAGCAGGAAAGAACCCCTTCTCGGAATAGAATAGGTCCAGTTCGGTTTTAGGGCCATTCCGCCACGGCAGCATGGTTGCCTCCGTGGCATTTTTCCTCATTCCTTCATACGCCTTTTCTACATCAAAACCACGGATTCCCTTTCTCCAAGCATCCAGGAATACGACGGATGAGTGGAATCCGTGCATGGCCGGGTCGTCACCGTAGAGTAGCGGAAACTGTGGCATCCATCCCGACTGTTCATACATCTGCACGTAGGAGTGCAACATCTCAGCCTCCTCCTGCGGATCGAGCAGCATGCGCAGCGGGTGCTGTGCCAGGTAGGTGTCCCAGACCCAGTCGTCTACATAAAAAGGTTTGTCACTTTCATGCACCTGGTGATCGAAGGCACTGTAGTACCTTCCCTCTTCGTTGATATCCACCATCCGCTCATAGCAGCGGTAGAGTGCGGTGTAGAAGGTGCGGCGTTGTGCATCCGTCCCCCCTTTTACCCTGATGCGGTCCAGCTTGTCCGACCAGAGCGCTGCCCCCCCGGCCACCATGGATTCGAAATCCCATCCCGGGATTTCACGCTCCAGGTTTTGCCGGGCCTGCTGCTTATCGATAAATGAGATTCCGTACTTAAACTCAACCACCCGCTTACCATCCCCGGGGAATTCAAACAAAACCAGGGGCAGCCCCGGGTTGTTCCGGTCTGTTGCGGAGTGTTCTGTCGTGGACTGTTTCTGTGTGGGAATCCCGGGGGTACTGAATTCGCCTACCATATAGGCTTTCATTCCCCTGAACTCCTCTACTCCGGAGATGCTGTTTTCCGATTCCGCCTGCCAGCTTCCCCCCTGGCTGAGCATCAGTTTCACAAGCTTGTGGCCCCGGTCCGGAAAGGTGAACCGGAAGTGTCCTGTGCTGCTGCCCGGCGTGAATTCGGCGCTGATATCCTG
>JBDLIQ010000094.1:0-15485 GCA_039714775.1 Bacteroidota bacterium | reverse complement strand
ATTATCGGAATCATTGTGGGAGTGCTGGTGGCAGCCATCCTGATCGTTCCCCTCTTCTCACCGGCGATTGCCGAAGTTAGTTCTGAGATCGAAATTGCACTGGAACCTGCACAGGTATTTCCTTCCGTGGCCTCCTTTGAGAACCGGGATGCGTGGGATCCCTGGCTGGCCACAGATACCACAGCGGTAGCCACCATCGAATCGAAGCCCGGGTATGTGGGCTCAACCTATGCATGGGAGGGAACCGGGCTGGGGAGTGGAAAGGTGGAGGTGGTCTCGGTCATGACGAATGAAAGGATCACATCAATTCTCTGGTTTGCCGGTATGGAGATTCCATCCCATGTCTCCTGGCATTTTGATCCGGTGGAGGGAGGAACAGGCGTTGTCTGGTCGTTTGCACAGGAGACCACCTATCCCTTTGGACGGCTGGGTATGATTTTCGGGAAGAGGTTCCTGAAGCAGAGTTATGACCGGGGACTGATAGGCTTGAAGGCGTTCCTGGAGGCCAATCCTCCGGAGGCGGGTCCCCTGGGAGATGTGGCTGTTGAGGAGATGCCCTCTTTTGAGGCGATGGTGGCCAGTGGCAGCGGAACCATGGAGGAGATGGCAAAGCAATTGGGTGATCTCTACGGGAAGCTCTTTGCTGAAGTGGGCAGACAGCAGCTGGAGGTAAAGGGTCCGCCCTTTATCCACTACATCGATTTTGACCAGACCACAGGCCATTCCAACTACCTGGCCGGTGTTCCGGTTGGCAAGCCGGGATCCGGCGGCGATGAAGTTAACCCCCGATCCTACCCTGACATGAAGGTGGTCATCACTGAGCACTATGGCCAGTATGAGAATTTTGACGCCTCTTATGGATTGATGCAGGAGTACGTTGCCCGGCATGCACTGGAGGTAACCGGGGAGGCTTTCGAGTTTTATACGGTCGGTATGCACAATGAGAAGGATCCGGCAAAATGGAAAACCACCATCGTTTTTCCTCTTCGGTAGCACAACCCCACCCGGATGGATGAGAAAGAGATAAAACAGATATTCTACAGGGATGGCTACAGGCTGGCGCTGCAGCACCTGGAGGTTGAGGTGACCACGTCCAACCTGAAGGCGGCGGTGATGGAGCTCTATGCTGCCATGGACGGACTACTGGAGGTGTTCGTCCAGCGGTCGGAAACAGAGGGGAGGAGTGTGGCGTGCAGGAAGGGGTGTGCCTGGTGCTGTCACCAGGAGGTGTTTGCAGTCACCCATGAACAGCTCTTTATCCAGGAGTTTGTAGAGAAACACTCTTCGGAGTCGGAAAGATCCCTCTTTATTGACAGGGCCCGGGAGAAATCGGTTCAGACCCTGAACAGACCGCTTGATGAGCAACTGAAGGTGAGGATCCCATGCCCTTTTCTGGTGGATGGAGCCTGTGCGGTGTACGAGGCGAGGCCCATGGCATGCCGCATCTACCTCTCAGCCTCTGAGAAGGGGTGTCGAAGAGAGCATGACCAGCCCGACAATCAAAAGAGGTTCCCGGATCTTTTTGAATTTCCGCTGCAGGCCGGACGGATGCTGAATGAAGGATTTGTGGCCTGTCTGAAGCAGATCGGTCTGCCCTCCACCGAACTCCCGCTTGAACAGGGGTATGCTTCGGTGGTGACCCTCGGGCAGACTTTTAAATCCTGGATTTAACTATCTTTGCAGGTATGAAGAGATTGATCCTGGGAGTGGTTCGTGAGACCAAGGACCCGCCCGATAGAAGGGTACCCCTGACTCCACAGCAGTGCAAAGCGTTGATGGTCAAACATAGTGGATTGAGCATTGTGGTGCAGCCATCGGATAACCGTTGTTTTTCGGATAAAGAGTATAAGAGAGCAGGTGTCCCGCTAAAGGAGGAGCTCACCGGTTGTGATGTGCTGGTGGGTGTAAAGGAGGTGAAGATGGAGAGGTTGATCGGGGACAAAACCTATCTTTTTTTCTCCCATACAGCCAAAAAACAGCCCTACAACAGGGAGTTGCTGCAGACCATTGTTGAGAAAGGGATCCGGCTTATCGATTATGAATACCTGACAGGGACGGACCAGGTCCGGGTGGTGGCGTTTGGTCGCTGGGCAGGTGTGGTTGGAGCCTATAACGGATTGAGGGCCTACAGTCTGAGAAGCGGCAGGTTTGAGCTTCCGGAGGCCTCTGCCTGCAGGGACCTGGAGGAGCTGAAATCACACCTTACAGGTATTGACCTGGGAAATACACGCATCGCAGTCACCGGGGGTGGCCGTGTGGCGGGGGGGGCACTGGAGATCCTTGAAGCAGCAGGGATCAGGCAGGTACCACCGGAGGTCTACCTGTCGAAATCTTTCAGTGAGCCGGTCTTTACCAGGCTTGACCCCTGGCACTATACACGCCGGAAGGATGGGAAAATCTTTGATTTCAAACATTTTGTGAATTTTCCTGACCGCTATACCAACAGCTTTCTTCCCTATGCCAGGCGTACCGATCTGTATATTGCCTCTCATTTCTGGGATCCTGTATCCCCGGTGCTGATGACGCGAAGAGACCTTATTGGCGGTAAGATCCCCATGAGGATCATCGCAGACATCAGTTGCGATATCAACGGACCCATACCCAGTACCATCCGGGCCTCCACCATTGCAGAACCATTCTATGGCTATGACCCGGTCACCGGAAATGAATCTGATCCCTTCCAGCAGGATTCCATTACGGTGATGGCCGTTGACAACCTGCCGGGCGAGCTGCCAAGGGATGCCTCCACCGATTTCGGGGATGCGCTGTCACAGCATGTGGTACCCGAACTGCTGGGGTTGAGGGATACAGGCATGCTTGAGCGGGCCTCCATTGCTGAAGATGGAGCGCTTACGGAAGCATATGACTACCTGCAGGATTACCTGGAAGGGAAAGAGTGATCCAACCACTTATTTAGCGTTTTTCAGGTTGTGGATCATCTGCTTCGGATCTTTGGCTGAGAAGATGGTGTTTCCCACCACAAACACATCCACACCTGCGTGGATAAGGTCCGTGATGTTCCCTTCATTTACACCGCCATCCACCTGGATCAGGGTATTGTGTCCCCCCTCGGTGATCATCTTCTTCAGATTCCGGATCTTCTTATAGGACCCTTCGATGAATTTTTGTCCCCCGAATCCAGGGTTGACCGACATCACCAGCACCATGTTCAGCTCACCAAGCACCGGCTCCAGCAAGGATACATCGGTATGTGGATTGACTGAAACAGCCGGCTTCATCCCCAGCTCCCTGATCTTCTGGATGGTGCGGTGCAGGTGCGGACAGGTTTCGTAGTGAACTGTCAGCCAGTCGGCCCCTGCATCCCGGTAAGCTTCCAGGTAGCGGTCCGGGCCGGTGATCATCAGGTGAACATCCAACGGCTTCTCAGAGACAGATTTGATCAGGCTGATCACCGGGAACCCGAAGGTGAGGTTGGGAACAAAATGTCCATCCATGATATCCAGGTGGAGCAGGTCGGCTTCCGAGTTGTTGATCATTTCGATCTCACTGCCCAGGTGAAGGAAGTCTGCCGTCAGAACAGAGGGTGCTATCAGGTGTTGACTCATACAATATCTTTTGCTCAAAAATAGTTCTTTAATTGTTATCTTAGGTGTTTTTCGAATCACAAAGGTCTATGAGAAGAAGAATTTTGCTGATGCTCCTGGGTTTCCTGTCAATTACGGGAGCAGCACAAAACTATACCCTGAGTGGTTATGTGCAGGACCGCTCCTCGGGCGAAAAGCTGATTGCAGCCACCGTCTACGATTATAAATCAGGAAAGGGAACTTCAGCCAATGAGTATGGTTTTTTCAGCCTGACCCTCCCTAAAGGCGAGATACACCTGCAGGTCTCCTATGTGGGTTATACCACCTACCGGGACACCTTCAGGCTGGGTGCCAACCTGAGCATGAACCTCTCGCTGATGCCTTCGCTCACCATTGATGAGGTGGTGGTGACGACTCATGGTCCCAAGGATATTGTGGAGGATGCCCAGATGAGCATGATTCATATTCCGATCAAAGAGATTAAGTCGATTCCCATGTTCATGGGTGAAGCCGATGTGATCAAGGCCATACAGCTGATGCCCGGTGTGCAATCGGGGACCGAAGGAACCAGCGGGATCTATGTGCGGGGAGGGGGACCGGACCAGAACCTCTTTTTGCTGGACGGGGTGCCCATCTACAATGCCAACCACCTCTTCGGTTTCTTCTCTGTGTTCAACCCGGATGCTATCTCGAGTATCACCCTGACCAAGGGTGGGTTTCCGGCCCATTACGGGGGAAGGCTCTCCTCGGTAGTTGATATCCGTCTGAAGGAGGGGAACATGAAGGAGTTTCACGGGGCCGGATCCATCGGTTTGATTGCCTCCAAGTTCATGCTGGAGGGACCTATCATCAAGGACAAAACCTCCTTTATCGTCTCCGGCAGGAGAACCTATTTTGATGTTCTGGCCCGTCCCATCATTAAACAGGTCAACAAATCCAATGGTGTGGAGGGGATGTCGGGATACTATTTCTATGACCTGAATGCCAAGATCAACCATAAATTTTCTGAAAAAGACCGCATCTACCTGAGTGCTTACCACGGCAGGGACCGCCTCTATGTTGAGAATGAAGAGAAGTGGATCGACAACGACACCACCTACCAGACCACCATGGAATCGGGGCTCTACTGGGGGAACCTGACAGGTGCACTGCGCTGGAACCATCTGTACGGACACAAACTCTTTAGCAATGTCTCCCTTATATACAGCAACTACAGGTTTGATACCTTTGATGAGACCACTACCCTGGTGAACGGTAAACACGACCTGGGCTACTCCTATCACTATGTTTCGGGGATCGAGGACTGGGGCGGCATGGCCGATTTTGACTACAGGCCGGGACCCTCGCACGCCATCCGTTTCGGTGGGAAGTACCTCTATCACACCTTCTCGCCGGGGGTTGAGACCATCGAGTCGACCGATGATTCACTCACAACGGAGTTTAATACCGACCGCATCTTTGCCCACGAGTATTACCTCTATGCAGAGGATAACTTCCAGCTGGGATCCCGCATTCGCGCCAACTTCGGACTGCACTATTCGGGATTCTTTGTGAATGATGAGTTTTATCACTCACTTCAGCCCAGGTTTTCCGGCAGGTACCTGATTACACCTAACCTTTCGTTCAAGGCGGCTTTTTCACGAATGGATCAGTACATCCACCTGCTCACCAACGCCACCATCGGGCTCCCCACCGATATCTGGGTTCCTGCCACCGACCGTACCCCGCCCCAGAGCTCTTACCAGAGTGCAGTGGGATTTGCCTATAACCTGAACAACTACTGGTCTTTTACCCTGGAGGGGTTTTATAAGACCATGACCGGGTTGATTGATTATACAGAGGGCTCCAGTTTTTTTGAATACGGGGTTGATTGGGAGGATAAGATCGAAAGGGGGGGTGAAGGGCTCTCCTACGGTATGGAATTTCTTGCCCGAAGAGATTTTGGAAAGCTCAGGGGCTGGGTGGGTTATACCCTCTCCAAGGTGGAGGTTCAGTTTGCCAACCTGAATAATGGTGATCCATATCCCTATACCTACGACCGCCGGCATGACATCTCCATTGTGCTCATGTATAAGGTGAACAAAGGGATGGATGTAAGCGCCACCTGGGTCTATGGCACCGGGAAGGCCCGTACGCTGGCGGTATCAAGGTATGCACCGGACCGGTATGATTTTAGCAGGGCGGGTAGTATTCCATACGGAAATTACTATGGTTACGGCTATAACTCCCTTAGCGACTTCAATAATTATGATGAGGAGATCGAGTATTTCAAAGGAAAGAATGCCTACCGTGAACCGGCCTACCACCGGCTCGATATCGGTTTTAACTGGCACCAGAACAGGGACTGGGGAACCACCACATGGAGCCTGGGCCTTTACAATGCCTACAACAGGCAGAACCCCTTCTACCTCTTTTTCGGATATGACAATTACGGGAACAGGGCACTGAAGCAGATGAGCATCTTTATGCTGATCCCATCCATCAGTTATTCAGTTGAATTTTAAGCGCCATAAAGATGATGCAGAAGAGATACTCAAACATACCCGGAAGCTGGCTGCTGATACTTATGGTGCTGATATTCAGTGGCTGTGAATCGATCCTCTTTATCGAACTGGAGGAGGCGGACAAACTGATCGTGGTCAGCGGGGCCATCACCAATGATACCGTGGCCATTCAAATCTCCCGCACCCGTCACATCCTGGACAATGCACCGGTGGTTCCACTTGAGAATGCAACGGTCAGACTGCTGCAGGGTGGTTCCCTGATAGATGAACTAACCTATATAGAGAATGGCTATTTTTTGGCGGCTGATTTCATTCCGCAGATTGGGGAGCGCTATACCATCGAGGTGGAAAATGCCGGCTACCCCGCTGTGACTGCCACCAGCGCTATTCCTGAGCCGGTACCCATTGAGGCGCTCGATACGACAAGTCGTATCATAGAGTATGATGATGGGTGGGGGACATGGACCGAGGAGTACCTGCAGTTTGACCTGACCATCAACGATCCACAGGGAGAGGATAACTACTACCTGCTTACTGCCGAAACCGACCGTTCCAGGACCGAGTACATGGGGGATATTACCGTAACAGTATTGGACTCATTTTATTACGGGGGACAATGGAACTATCAATTAAGGGATTCCACCTATGCCGTATATGAAATCCAACGCTACACAGATTATCCCTACATCTCATCAGAAGATATCGTGGTGGAGGCGCTCACCTCCCATGGGATCCTCTTTTCGGACCAGCTGATCGATGGGAAAACCTACTCTTTCAGGGGGCAGTTCGACTATCATCAGTTGCGTTCAGCAGACTCGGCGGTGGTGGACCTCAGGCTGCAGTCCATTTCGGAATCATACTACAAATACCTGAAATCAAGAGAGAAACATTACAACACAAAGGATAATTACCTTGCGGTACCGGTGATCGTTTACAGCAATGTAACCGATGGGGCCGGTTTTTTCGGGGGCTTTTCACAGGATGAACAGACATTCACTACCTTTATTCCTGAATATGGAAGGGAGTACTGGTATCCCGAATATTAACTGATTCTGTGATAAAGATTCTATGATTGTTTTTGAAGAAGTTATTGCCCAAAGGGTGGGAATCCCTGTAAGGCAGGTGAAAAGTACGGTGGAGTTGCTGGAGGAGGGTGCCACCATTCCCTTTATCAGCCGTTACCGGAAGGAACATACAGGCAGCCTGGATGAGGTGAAGATCACCGAGATCAGGGATGAATTGAACAAACTGAAGGAGCTTGAGAAGCGAAAAGCCTATATTCTGAAGACCATCGAAGAGCAGGAGAAGCTTACAGATGAGCTGAGCAGGAGGATTGAAGAGTGCCTCGATCCTGTGGAGCTGGAGGATATCTACCTTCCCTATAAACCCAAACGTAAAACCAGGGCTACAGTGGCCAGAGACAAAGGGCTGGAGCCGCTGGCAAAGATCGTGATGAAGCAGCAGGAGACGGACGTGGAGGGGGCCGCAGCAAAGTTTGTTAATGATGAGGTGGAGGATGTGGAGGATGCGCTTCAGGGTGCACGGGATATTATTGCCGAATGGGTCAGTGAGAACCAGCGTGCCCGGAAAACGGTGAGATACCACTTTGACCGCGGAGCGGTGATCTCTTCAAAAGTGGTCAAAGGCAAAGAGGAGGAGGCGGTTAAATTCACCGACTATTTTGAATTTGCCGAACCCTTGAAAAAATGCCCGGGTCACCGGATCCTGGCCATGCGCCGCGGTGAGCAGGAGGGTTTCCTGAAGCTTTCGGTCGATCCTGACAAACAGAGCGTAATCGATGCCCTTGATGATCAGTTTGTAAAGAGCCCCTACGATGCAGGAGAGCAGGTGGCAGAGGCTGTGAAGGATTCCTACAAGCGGCTCATACAACCCTCCATTGAGAACGAATTTAAGGCATTGAACAGGGAGAAGGCGGACCAGGAGGCCATCAAGGTATTTGCCGATAACCTGAGGCAACTGCTGCTTGCATCGCCCCTGGGCCAGAAACGGGTTCTGGCTCTTGATCCCGGGTTCAGGTCCGGGTGCAAGCTGGTTTGCCTGGATGAACAGGGGAACCTGATTCACAATGAGACCATCTTTCCCCATCCGCCTCAATCGGACCGTGCCGGATCCACCAGGAAGGTATCCTCACTGGTTCAGCAGTATAAGACAGAGGCCATTGCCATTGGAAACGGGACAGCCAGCAGGGAGACCGAACGGTTCATCCGGATGCTGAGGTTCCCCCATGACATTGAGGTATACGTTGTCAACGAGTCAGGAGCCTCAATCTATTCGGCTTCAAAGATAGCCAGGGAGGAGTTCCCGGAATATGATGTAACTGTACGCGGAGCCGTCTCCATTGGCCGGCGCCTGATGGATCCCCTTGCAGAGCTTGTAAAGATCGATCCCAAATCGATTGGGGTGGGGCAGTACCAGCACGATGTGGATCAGGGCAATCTGAAGAGGAGCCTCGACGAGGTGGTGGAGAGCTGTGTGAATATGGTGGGCGTGAATCTCAATACCTCCAGCATGCATCTGCTTACCTATGTTTCGGGACTGGGCCCGGTCCTGGCACAGAACGTGGTGGATTACCGCCAGGAGATTGGTGGATTCAGATCCCGGAAACAGTTAAAAAAAGTTCCCAGGATGGGAGAGAAGGCATTTGAACAGTGTGCCGGATTCCTGCGGATCGAGGGGGCTGAAAACCCACTGGATAACTCGGCGGTTCACCCCGAGAGCTATCACATTGTTGAGAAGATGGCTGCCGATTTAAATGTGGATATGGATCAATTGGTGCAGGATGAGGCACTGGTAAAAAGGATTGATATTCAGAAATATGTGGAGGGAGGGATCGGACTACCCACCCTGAAGGACATTAAATCGGAGCTGGAGAAGCCCGGTCGGGATCCCAGGGAGCAGATCGAGGTGTTTGAATTTGACCAGGGGGTCTATAGTATGGAGGATCTGAAGCCGGGGATGGAGCTGCCCGGGATCGTCACCAACATCACCAAATTCGGGGCTTTCGTGGATGTAGGGGTGAAGCAGGATGGCCTGGTTCACATCTCCCAGCTGGCGGACCGTTTTGTAAGGGACCCCAACGACATTGTAAAGATCCATCAGCACGTAAAGGTGCGGGTGCTGGAGGTGGATATCTCCAGGAAGAGGATCCAACTCTCCATGAAGGGATTGAAATAACCATCCGTTAATGAACTACAACAGGCCTTAGGTGTTATTCAGATTATGATAATCACTGTCTGATCAATGGAATTATTGACTAAATTCGCGGTTTCAAAACACTACCTGATGAAAACTGGCACAAAGGTGATACTGGCAGCTGTTGCAGGGATTACCATTCATGCATGTAATACGAACAGGACAATGGAAGCACCGGTTGCAGCTAAAAAACCGAAGGAACTGAGCATACACGGTCATACAAGAACCGATGATTACTACTGGTTAAAGGAGCGGGAGAATCCCGAAGTGATTGGCTACCTGGAGGCTGAGAATGAATACAGGGAGTCGATGATGAAGGGATCCCGGAAATTTGAGAAGGAGCTATTTGAAGAGATCGTTGGAAGGATCAAGCAGGATGATGAGAGTGTACCCTATATGGATAACGGGTATTACTACTATTCGCGGTATGAGGATGGAAAGGAGTATCCCATCTTCTGTCGTAAAAAGAGTTCATTGGATGCTACTGAAGAGATCATGGCCAATGTGAATGAACTGGCCGAGGGCTTTGCATACTACCAGGTGGGGGGACTGAGCGTAAGCCCCGATAACCGCTATCTGGCCATGGGTGTGGATACGGTAAGCCGCAGGAAGTACACCATCTACATCAAGGACCTGGAGACAGGGAAGATGCTGGAAGATGCCATTCCACTGACCACAGGCAGAGCATCCTGGGCCACCGACAGCAAGACGCTTTTCTATACCGAGAAGGATGACGAGACCTTAAGGAGCAAAGCCGTCTGGCGGCATGTGATGGGGACCGGGGCATCGGAAGATGTGCAGGTCTATGAGGAGAAAGATGAGACCTTTGGCACTGCTGTATTCAAATCAAAATCAAAACAATACATCATCATTGGAAGTGCCAGTACGCTGACCACTGAATACCGTTTTTTACCTGCCAGCCAGCCCGAAGGGGAGTGGCAGGTTGTTCAGCCCAGGGTGAGGGGACTGGAGTACAATATCTCTCACTATGGTGATCATTTTTATATCATTACCAACCTGGATGCCACCAACTTCAGGTTAATGAAGACAGCCGTATCCCAAACCGGAAAGGAGCACTGGGAAGAGGTGATTGCACACCGGGAAGAGGTGTTCCTTGAAGGGATTGAGATCTTCCGGGACTTCCTGGTTGTATCGGAACGAAAAGAGGGACTGAACCAACTGAGGGTGATTCGGTGGGATGATGGTTCAGAGCACTACCTGGAGATGGGTGAGGAGGTCTATACTGCATGGATCGCCACCAACCTGGATTTTGATAGTGAGCTGCTGAGGTATGGATACTCCTCCATGACCACCCCGGTTTCCACCTACGATTACCACATGGAGAGCAGGGAGAAGACCCTGTTAAAACAGCAGGAGGTGGTAGGTGATTTTGATCCTGGGAGATATGAAACCAAACGGATCTATGCAAATACCGGTGATGGTAAGAAGATCCCCGTGAGCCTGGTATACAGGAGAGGAATCGAACTGGACGGGACCAACCCGACACTCCTTTACGGGTATGGCTCATATGGTATCAATGAAGATCCTTTTTTTAGCTCTGCAAGACTCTCTTTGCTTGACAGGGGGTTTGTCTATGCCATTGCCCATGTGAGGGGGAGCCAGATCTACGGACGACCCTGGTATGAGGATGGCAAGTTGCTGAAGAAGATCAATACATTTACTGACTTTAACGATTGCGCCGGGCAGTTGATAGCGGACAGGTATACCAGCCCGGAGAAGATGTTTGCCATGGGGGGAAGCGCTGGTGGATTGCTGATGGGTGCAATCATAAACCTGCAGCCCGAACTCTATAAAGGGGTGGTTGCAGCAGTTCCCTTTGTAGATGTGGTGACCACCATGCTGGATGAGGAGATTCCACTGACCACCAGCGAATATGATGAGTGGGGAAATCCCAATGAGAAAATCTATTATGACTATATGCTCAGCTATTCACCCTATGACCAGGTGGAGCAAAAGGCATATCCCAACATGCTGGTGACCACCGGACTGCACGACAGCCAGGTGCAGTATTGGGAACCGGCCAAATGGGTGGCCAAACTGAGAGAGATGAAGACCGATAACAACATGTTGCTGATGTACTGTAACATGGATACCGGTCACGGTGGCGCATCGGGCAGATTTGAAACCTATAAGGAGACGGCCATGGAGTATGCATTTCTACTCACCCTGGCCGGAATAGATAAGTAGAAATCACCCCTCACCCTCACCCTCACCAATCACCAATCACCAAATCACCAATCACCATGTTACCTATTACTACAAAAGCACAATACAGGGTCACCTATGCAGACACCGACCAGATGGGGATTGTCTACTACGGGAATTATGGAAGGCTCTATGAAATTGGTCGTACGGAGATGATCCGTGACCTGGGCTTGCCCTATGCAGAGCTGGAAAGAGAGGGGATCATGATGCCGGTATACTCGGTAGAGGCCAAATACCGGAGTGTTCTGAAGTATGATGAGCTGATCACCATTGAGACCATACTGAAAGAGCTGCCTGCTGCCCGGATCACATTTCATCAAAATATTTACAACGAAGAGGGAGAGCTGGTACACGAGTCCAGCGTGACCCTGGTTTTCAAGGATTCGAAAACAAACAGGGTGGTCAGGGCTCCCCAAAAACTGATTAAGATACTTGAGTCATCCTGATCTCTCATGATTCCCTTTAAAGCCTATATTGAAGATAACCTGGTACTGCTCGATGGCGCCATGGGGTCACTTATCTATGAACGGGGTGTCTTTATTGACAAGTGTTACGACGAACTGAACCTCTCAAGGCCCGATCTGATCAGGTCCATTCATGAAGATTACATCCGCTCTGGGGCGAAGGTAATTGAGACCAACACCTATGGAGCCAACCGCTTCAAGCTCAAAAGCCACAACCTGCAGGAGCAACTGGAGGTGATCAACCAAAAAGGGGTGGAGCTGGCCAGGGAGGCGGCAGAGGAGGGTGTCTATGTGGCAGGTAGCATGGGTCCCCTTGGAGTTGAGTTGGAACCGTGGGGAGAGGTGAGCCTTGAGCAGGTGTTTGATGCCTATGCAGAGCAGGCCGGGTACCTGGAGAGGGCAGGAGTTGATCTTTTTATCCTTGAGACCATCCAGGATATCCGTGAGATGGAGCAGGCCATCAAGGCGATCAGGAGCACTGCCGATCTGCCCGTTGTGGCCATGATGACCGTGGGCGAAGATGGAAAGACGAAGTACGGACTCGATATTGAGGATATTACAAGGCGCCTTCAGGATAGTGAGGCTACTGTGATTGGTCTGAACTGTACCGTGGGGCCCAAACCCATGCTCGATTTTGTGGAGCGGATGACCGCCATTGCAGATAAACCCATCTGCATCATGCCCAATGCAGGCCGCCCCCAGTATACCGATGGGCGGATGATCTACCTCAGTACGCCCGAGTACTTCTCTGTCTATACCAAAAGATTCATTGATCAGGGGGTGCGGATGATGGGAGGTTGCTGCGGAACCACGCCGGAGCATATTGAGAAGATGGCCAATGCCCTGGCCATGAAACAGACCCGGATCCAGCACTCCATCAACATCGGGGTCAGGCCGGTTACTGAAGAGCCGTTGCCCGATCCGGTAGCCCAACCGGACAAATCGGATCTCTCAAAAAAGCTCAGTGACGGAGAGCAGGTGGTGCTGGTGGAGATGGTCCCGCCGCGCAGTACAGATATTACAAAATCCATCGAAGGCGCCATCTTACTGAAAGAGAGCGGAATTGATGCCATCAACATCCCCGACGGACCCAGGGCATCGGCACGGATGACCGGGCTTGCCCTTGCTGTGCTTTTGGAGCAGAAGGTGGAGATTGAGACCATCATTCATTACACCTGCAGGGACCGCAACCTGCTGGGTATGCAGTCAGACCTCCTGGGTGCCGCTGCCATGGGGATTCGGAACATCCTGGCCATTACAGGTGATCCACCCATGATCGGTGACTATCCGCAGGCCACTGCAGTATTTGATATTGATGCCATCGGCCTGGTCCACCTGATCAACAACCTGAACCATGGCATCGATGTGGGTGAAAAACGGATCGGCGATCCAACCGCCTTCTTTGCCGGCGTGGGACTCGATCCAAACAGTGTGAACCTGGAGAATGAGATCAACAGGCTGAAACAGAAAAAAGAGGCCGGAGCCGAATACATCATCACCCAGCCTGTGTTCGATGTGGCCTCACTGGAAGGGTTCCTGGAACGGGTTGAACTGGATAACCTCTACCTGATCGCCGGGATCTGGCCCCTTGTGAGCCTCCGGAATGCCGAATTCATGAAGAACGAGGTGCCCGGTGTAGTTGTTCCCGATGAAGTGATCAAACAGATCGCCAGGTATGAAACCAAAGAGGATCAGCTGAAAGCGGGGATCGAAATCGCTCAATCGATGGTCGATAAAGTACTCTCATTTGTACACGGCATACAGGTCAGTGCCCCCTTTGGGCGCTATCCCCTGGCAGTACAAGTGGCCGGTCGGCTGCTTTAGACCGGTAGGCAAATCAGTTAAAATATTAGCTAAACAGAGAAATAATCCCTATATTTGGCTAATATATTATACAATATATGTATTCATTAGAGAAAACACCCACTGAAGTAAGCATAGCGCTCTCTCAAAGAGTTCGTGCTTTGCGCAGGCAGGCAAAGCTGTCACAGATTAAAATGGCTGAACGATCGGGTGTCTCTCTGGGCAGTCTGAAGCGCTTTGAGAACAGCGGTAAAATTTCATTGGAATCACTGCTTAAGCTGATCCATCTTCTGGGGAGGCTTGAGGATTTTGACCATGTGCTGGAACCTGGGGAGAACCTGCAGGATATCGAAGAACTATTTACAAAAACTCCTTAATGAGATGGCCGGCATAAAGAAGATTTTTGTAGCAATGCTTCTGGAGGGAGATAAGCTGGATGTAGGTGAACTGGTACTTGCGGAGCAGAAAATATATTTTCGGTACAACGCCGGTTTTCTGAAGAGAGGGTTGAATATATCTCCAATAATACTGCCTTTTAACGATGAAATCGCCAATGCGGGAAATGACCCCTTCGATGGCCTGTATGGAGTTTTTAATGATTCACTTCCGGATGGATGGGGCCGGTTGTTATTGGACAGGACCCTCTCCTCCAGAGGAGTGGATATTAACCGGATCACCCCCATGGATCGTCTGGCGTATGTGGGGACAGGTGGAATGGGTGCCCTGACCTATCAACCTGAAATAGAAATCCAACATGACCTCTCCCTTCCCATGGAGCTGGACTCAATTGCCAGAGAGATGAATCTCATTCTTCAGGGAACCTCTTCAGAGATCATTGAAGAGCTGTTCATTCTTGGGGGGTCGTCGGGGGGTGCCCGGCCTAAAATTTTTGCAGGGTATAATGAAGAGACTGATGAATTGATTTATGGTATCGGTTCATTGCCTGAAGGGTACAGGGAGTGGATCATCAAGTTTCCATCATCATCCGATCATCGTGAGATTGCCAGGATAGAGTATGCCTATCATATCATGGCCGTAAATGCGGGGATTGAGATGAGCCAATGCAGACTGTTTGAAGGAAAATCGGGCCAGGCCTATTTCGGTACAAAAAGATTTGACAGAGTTGGTAAGAGGCGCCTTCACATGCATACGGCATCAGGTATCATGCACGATAATTTCAGGGCCAGCACCATGGATTACGGACACCTGATGGATTGTGCCTTTCGTCTTGAAAGAGATGTTATGGCCTACGAGAAAGTCCTCAGGCTTGCAGCTTTCAATGTGTTTGCCCACAACAGGGATGACCACAGTAAAAACTTCTCTTTCCTGATGAACGCAAATGGCCAGTGGCGGCTGGCACCGGCCTATGACCTCACCTTTTCAAACTCCTCTTATGGTCTCCACAGTACAATGGTTGCGGGCGAAAGTCAGAATCCGGGTAGAAGCCATTTGATGAAACTGGCAGATCACTTTGGATTGAAAAATGGAGAGGCTATTATTGATCAGGTCTGTGATGCCATTGCCAGGTGGAGCTCAATTGCTCAGGATTGCGGGCTTACTAAAACAACCATCAAAGAGATAAAAGCTGCCCTTGAAGCTATTGCTATAAATGATTAATGGACTCCCCAGTCTGCTAAAACTCCACCCAGGACCTGCTTTCTGAGCTCTCCACCGCCCTGTCAATAAACCGCATGCCACGCAGACCATCATCAACGGTGGGAAAGTCGGTG
>JBDLIQ010000093.1:0-15650 GCA_039714775.1 Bacteroidota bacterium | reverse complement strand
CGATCAAGAACCGTTTCATACCAGATCTTTCCGCCCATGGAGCGGATGATGTTGCTGCTGATGGCCAGGCCCATTCCCATGCCGGCCGATTTGGTGGTGAAATTGGGCCGGAACAGTTTGTCCTTAATCTCCTCTGGAATCCCCTTCCCGTTATCGGCAATGGTCACCATGGCCCCCTGCTCCTCCACCTCCAGGCTGATGCTGATGGTGCCTTTCCGGCTCTCAGGGATGGACTGAAGCCCGTTCTTTACCAGGTTGATAAAGACCCGCATAAGCTGCTCTTTGTCAGCATATACATACACCTTCTCCAGCGATCCCAGGTCAAGGCTTATTTCGGCCTTTTCGGTTGTCTCGAAGAGTTGAAGCAGGTTCTTCAGCTTTGTGACCAGGTTGATGCGTGCGCTTTTGGCCCCTGGCATTTTAGCAAAATCAGAAAACTCGTTGGCGATGGCTGACAGGGAATCGATCTGCTCGATCAGGGTGGCTGAGATCCGGTCCACCATCCCGGGATCATCCTTCCCCTCCATGATGGTCCGCTGAAGGTGCTGCACATTCAGCTTCATGGGTGTCAGCGGGTTTTTGATTTCATGGGCGATCTGTTTGGCCATCTCACGCCATGCGGATTCACGCTCACTCTGTGCAAGCAGTTCGGCACTCTGCTCCAGCTCCTTTACCATGGAGTTATACTCCTCAACCAGGCCCCTGATCTCATCACTCCGTTCATACCGGATCTTTTCATTCTTCGCCCCCAACCTCACCTTTGCGATGCGGTTCTGGATCACCCTGAGCGGCTGAGTGATCCGGTCAGCCAGGAAAACACTCACCCCCAGGATCAGGAGCAGCAGGATCAGGTAGATATTAACCACCGCCACCACCATGTTGGTCACATCCCTGGTAAGCACCCCGGCCTGGGTGAAATAGGGGAGGTTCAGGTATGCCAGGAGGTGGTTCTCACTGTTGAGCAGGGGCACATAGGCCGATATATATTTCAGCTCACCGATGCGTTCATCATGAATGTACTCCGACGCACTGCCCCCGGCCAGGTTTTCAAACACCAGCCGGTTCATTCTCCGGCTTAGCAATTGCCGGTCAAAGATCTCCGAACGGGAGGTGGCCAGTAGCTCTCCGTTCTCATCATAAAGGTTGATGTCTGAATAGAACACATTGGAGAACTTACGCAACAGTTCATCCAGGTCGTAATATTTGTCAGAGGACCAGTCCCTCAGGTTCTCCTCGTGCTCCACCTTATGGATCAGTTCGATGTAGACCGAACGCATGGTGTTCCTGAGGTTGTCGTTGTTCTGGTCCCTGTATTGCTGGATGATAAAGAAGATGGTTCCGGAACAGATCATTGCGAAGGTAAGAAACAGGATGCCCACCATGGAGTACTGGATCCTGTTCTTAAAACTCCAGTTGAATCCCGGATGGTGAACCCGCAGGGCAAACAGAAGATAGAGGAGCGCCAGCAAAAGAAAACTCAGGGCAAAAATGTAGGAGAAGGAGATCAGGTTATCCACCATGGTCACCGAGGAGCTTCCCACAATGATGGTATTCTCCTCATCCACATTGTAAATGCTGTGGTCATATTTTTCATGGGTTATCTCTTCAAAGGTCTCCTCCCCACCGGTATATAAGGTTGCAGATCTTCGGTATGGGAACTCTCCATCCTTAGTGATCAGGGTACCCTGGTTGTATCTCGCATAGGAAAAATCTGAACTGGTATAAGCATCATATTTACTATCAAGCAACAACTCAGGATAACCCAGCTCCTCGGAGAGGATCTTTGAGTCCAGTTCAATGAATATGCGGTGGTTCCCTTCGGCCCGGAGGTATGGAATGGCGGCCATGTATGAGATCCGGCCGTTCAGGTTATCAAGAAAGATGAAATCGGTGCCCGGGATCACGATCCCATCAACCTGCGCCAGTTCATCAAAGAAGGTAAAACAGTGTCGCTCTTCATCTGCAGGAGGTTCCAGGTAGACCTGGTCGTCGGGCCGGCACACCGTAATCGTCAGGTCATACTTGGTCCAGTAGCCGGAAAAGTAGTTGCGCATAAGGTGATTCACAAGCGGATCGATATCAATGAGCGGCTGGTTCATAAAGGGGGTTAGAATCGAATCGTTCCTGATGGCCCGGGACAAATCACCAAATAGCATCTCCGCCACCGGATCGTGCTCCGATGAGAGTTTAACCAGCTCCATCTCACGCTGCCGCTCTACCTTGATGCCATTGTATTCCTGCAACCGGATCACCATAAAAACCGAGATAGACAGGAGCAAAAATATAAACCTGGAAAAGGGTACATGGAGGGGATGCCGGTAACGCAGGTAAAGGTGTCCCCCGAGAAACAGCAACATGGCGATCCAGCCTGTCCATGAACCATTCTCTCCGGGAAGGAGCATAGCCGGCAGCATGGTAGCTGTGATCACCCCACCTCCAATCAACAGGCGCCTTAGCAGATGGTTGCCGAGGCAAACAATGGCCCTGTCAAGCACCAGCCCGATGGTGATAAACCAGGTGATTATGATCACCAACCCCACCACCGAATAGCTGGAGAAAGAGGTGACACGGTGTGCCTCAAAAGAGATCCCGGAGTCGAGAACCAGGATGTATAACAGCTTCTCAACAACCAGGAACATGATGGTGGCTGCCAGGAGAAGCAAAATAGCCACTACCTGCCTGGAATGCCCGGAACCCTGATCCTCCCGGGTCCCGAAAAAATAGTAGAGTGCCACAATCCCTGTCACCGAAACGGAGATCACCAACAGGTGTCCAAGTGATGGGAAAAACCGGCTGGCAAACAGCTCCGGAAGGAAAAGCCTGGACCCCATAAAAAGCAGATCAACCCCGTATTGAAGGAGCAAAAAGGCGGTCAAAGGGATAAGCAGGGTGAGCAGTCCGATCCATATCCACCTCCACCTTCCCCGGGCACCACCCACAATGGAGAAGAGTCCTGCAAAAACCAGCAACAGTGAAATCATAAAGAGGAGAGCTGACATCAGCCCCGGATCGCCTCCATCCGGTATTGCATTGTTGAAATTCAGGGAGAAGAGGTAGCCTCCCTCACTGCTGAACACCGGCTGGGTTCCCTCCTCCTCCAGAAAATCGATCTGCACCTCCGGTTCCAGTGCAAAATCTGCATGGAAACCGTTCACCAGGAATTGGTTCTGAAAAGGAAAGTGGGTTTTCACCTCGATGAGTCCGAGCAGCATGCCCCTCTCCATCTGATGGATCACCGTCACATAATCGGCGTTCTGCAGGGAGACAAATGGTTTGTGCAGCTTCGGATCCCAATGGGTCGATATGGCAATGGAATGGTCCGACCAGTATGCCAGCTCACCTTTCTCATAATAGAAAACAGAGATAGCCTGCCGGCTGGCAAGATCAAGATATCCGGACGATCGCTGATCCAGTACGTCCATTGGAGCTTCTGACTGAAAGGCCGATTCAAGCTGTATAAACTCCTTTTTCAACAGCTCCTCCTTTTTATTCAGGACCCGTTCGAACCTTGCTTTATCCTTTTGAAAACTGCCCCTGTCCCGGAAACGGCTCCCGGATATCACTCCTGCTACCAGGAAAACCAATGCCGCAAGAAAAAGGAGTCTCCTGCGATACAGTTGGTGTGTTGGGCTATTGTCGATGGACTGGCTCATCTCTCCTGGTTAAGCATGGTGATAGGGTTCCCCTTTCAGTATGGTAAATACCCGGTAAAGCTGTTCCATGAAGATCACCCGGACCAGCTGATGTGAAAAGGTAAGGGGCGAAAGGGAAAATTTCTCATTTGCCCTCTTGTACACTTCACTGCTAAACCCGTAGGGGCCCCCAATGATAAAAAGCAGGTGGTTCACCCTGCCTTCAAGTGCATTCAGGTGCCTGGCAAAACCTATGGAATCGAAGCTCTTCCCCCGTTCGTCCAGAAGGATCATGTGATCGCCCGGTTTGATCCTCTTCAGGATCTGTCCACCCTCCTTCTCCTGCACCTCCTTCATGGTCATGTTGCGGCTGTTCTTCAAATCCGGAACGGTCTCTATGGAGAACGGGGCATAACGGGTCATGCGTTTGCGGAACTCCTCCACACCCTCAATGATGAAAGGATCCCTCGTCTTTCCTGTCTGTAGAAGGGTGATGCGCATGAACTCTTTACACAGGTTTTTTGTATCTTGCAACCACTGTCAGGGTTGGTCTGATTGTTGCTGTATGATACAAACATAAACCATTATTGGTGAATGTTCACAAATTAATTACCAAGATGCACAGGTTTATAACCATATTTTTGATCAGCTGGGTGTTGCTGATCCCCATGTCAGCTCAAACTGTTCCGGAAGGGCTTATTGAGGCCATCAGTAAGGGAGAGGCCAGGAAAATGGCGGATTATTTTCACCAGAGCCTTGAGATGACCATCCTCGAAAAGGATCATGTAGCCAGCAAAAACCAGGCTACAAGGATCATGGAAAATTTCTTCAAGGCACATCCGCCCAGGGAATTTATTATCTCATTTGAGGGTGCCAAGGAGAAATCAAAATATGCCATTGGTACACTGACAACCGATGATGGAACCTACAGGGTGAACATGTTCTTTCTTAACAAGGAGAACAAGCGCCTGATCTACTACCTGAGTATAATTAAGGAGTCACAATATGAGCTTTATCCCGGACCTTGACCAGGTCATCGACCTGTGGTTCAGTGAGGACATCAGGGAGGGAGATCATACCACCCTGGGCACCATTCCCGGCGATGCAACCGGCACCGCCATTCTGCTTGTAAAACAGGAGGGGATTATCGCCGGCATTGATGTGGCAAAGCGCATTTTCGGGCGTTTTGACGGGGAGATGGAGATAACTCCCCGGATCGGTGACGGGGATCCCGTTGCTGTGGGTGATGTGGTATTCCAGGTGACAGGGAGGGTTCATTCCATTTTGCAGTGTGAACGCCTTGTGCTTAATGTGATGCAAAGAATGAGCGGAATTGCCACCTCCACCCGCCAGTATGTAAAGCTTGTTGAGGGTACGGGAACCCGCCTGCTGGATACGCGCAAGACCACACCAGGCTTCAGGCTCCTGGAGAAGGAGGCGGTCAGGCTGGGTGGCGGGGTAAACCACAGGTTCGGGCTTTTCGACATGGTTATGATCAAGGACAACCACATCGATTTCGCAGGTGGCATCGAACAGGCCATCCGGGGAACCATCGACTACCTGAAGAGGAAGAACCTTTCCCTGAAAATCGAGGTAGAAACACGAAGTCTGGAGGATGTGAAAAAGGTGGTGGAGATCGGTGGAGTTGACCGGATCATGCTGGATAATTTTACCACCGGGCAGACCAGCGAGGCCGTGGAGTTTATTAATGGCCGTATCGAAACCGAATCCTCCGGGGGGATCACCAAGGAGAGCATCAGGGAATATGCACTATGCGGGGTGGATTACATCTCCGTCGGGGCACTTACCCACCAGGTAAAAAGCCTCGATTTGAGTTTAAAGGCCGATTTTCAATAAGCCAAAATGGCTGAACCTATGAACAGGGATCTGGAACAAAAACGCCGGGAATACACATGGGACAAGCTGGATGATTCGACACTTCCAACCGATCCCATGGAGCTATTCTCGATGTGGCTTGAACAGGCGCTTAAGTCTGAACACCCCGATCCCGGTGCCATGACCCTCTCCACTGTTGAGCGTAACGGACAACCCTCTTCACGGATTGTGCTCCTGAAAAAGATCGAAGAGGGCAAGTTGATCTTCTACACCAACTATCACAGCAGGAAGTCCCGTGCCATCAGGGTGAAACCGAGGGTAGCTGTGCATCTCTACTGGCCCGAACTGGAACGTCAGGTAAACATTACCGGGATCGCAAGATCCATTGATGATCTGGATTCGGACCACTACTTCAAAACCAGGCCCTATGAGAGCAACATCACCGCCTGGGCCTCTCCCCAGAGTGAGATGATCCCCAACCGCCAGTACCTGGAGAAAGAGTTTGAGAAGTACCGGGAAAAATACCACGATGCAGATGAGGTGCCACGACCCGCATACTGGGGTGGTTATGCTGTTGTCCCGGCAAGGATGGAGTTCTGGCAGGGCGGGAAAAACCGCCTTCATGACCGCATCGAATATGAAAAGCGAGAGGAGCGGTGGAGCTGGGTCCGCCTGGCTCCGTGAACAGTTTTAAGAGGGGAGATTACTCCTCCAGCCTCTTAATTGACGCGTTTAGAACCTTGATTTTTTCAATGGCATCGGCCTCTTTCTGCCGCTCCTTTTCCACCACAGCCTCAGGTGCATGATTCACAAAACTTTCATTGTCCAGTTTTTTCATCACACTGTTCAGGAACCCCTTTGTATACCCCAGCTCCTCCTTCAGCCTGGCCACCTCTTCCTCCCTGTTCACCAGGTTGCCTACAGGCACAAAATACTCCACATTTTTCACAATAAATGAGACAGTATCGCCCGGATCTTCACTGACGGATTCCACAGAAACCAGGTTGGCCAGCTTGATGATCACCGGTTCTACCCCCTCGATGGACTTCCCGCCGGAAGCGGCAGTTGCAAAGAGCGTTAGGGCCTCTTTTGGAGGAAGATTCTTGTCCTTTCGAATACTCCTTACATGGGTCACCACCTCTTTCATATCCTTGAACCGGCTGATCAGCCCCCTGTCATAGGCTGCAGGCTGAGGCATGGGAGAGACCATCAGGCTCTCGCCCTGCTCCCTTGTTTTCAACAGCTGCCATATCTCCTCTGTAATAAAGGGCATGAAGGGGTGAAGCATGTGAAGCAGCCGGTCGATAAACCCGATCGTTGCCTCATAGGTCACCCTGTCGATGGGTGCCTCATATGCAGGCTTAATGGTCTCAAGGTACCATGAGCTGAACTCATCCCAGAAGAGGCGGTAGATGATCATCAGCGCATCGGAGATCCTGTACTTTACAAACTGCTGATCCACCCTCTTAAAGGCACGGTTCAGAAGGGTATCAAACCATGCTGTTGCAGCAGCCGAATGGGCCGGTTGTTCCAGCTCCGGATCAATCTCCCAGCTCTTGATCAGCCTGAAAGCGTTCCATATCTTATTGCTGAAATTGCGGCCCTGCTCGGTGAGACTTTCATCAAACAGCAGGTCGTTTCCGGCTGGTGAACAGAGCAACATGCCCACCCGGACACCGTCGGCACTGTATTTTTTCATCAGCTCGATGGGATCGGGAGAGTTGCCCAGTGATTTGGACATCTTCCTGCGCTTTCCATCCCTGACAATCCCGGTGAGGTAGACCGTGTTAAAAGGTTTTTCATCCCGGTATTCGTATCCGGCTATGATCATCCTGGCCACCCAGAAAAAGAGAATCTCGGGGGCAGTTACCAGGTCGTTGGTGGGGTAGTAATAGTTGATATCGTCGTTACCGGGGTTACGGATCCCGTCAAATACAGAGATGGGCCACAACCATGAAGAGAACCAGGTATCGAGTACATCTTCATCCTGGCTTAGATCACCCACCTGCAGTTCTGCCCTGCCTGTTTTTTCTCTTGCCAGCTCCACTGCCTCTTCGGCTGTGGCAGCCACCACATAATCGTTGGGACCCTCGCCATAAAAGAATGCAGGGATGCGTTGTCCCCACCAGAGCTGACGGGAGATGCACCAATCCTTTACATTCTCCATCCAGTGGCGGTATGTATTCTTGAACTTTGCAGGCTGCAGCTGTATATCATCATTCATCACATGCTCCAGGGCCGGTCCGCCGAGCTCCTTCATCTTCAGGAACCACTGGAGACTCAGCTTGGGTTCGATGACCGCATCGGTACGTTCAGAGTAGCCCACTTTATTCATATAATCCTCAACCTTTACCAGGTTCCCGGCAGCTTCAAGCTCCGGAATGATCTTCTTACGGGCCTGGAAGCGCTCCTCACCCACAAAAATCTGTGCAGCCTCACCCAGGGTGCCATCATCATTGAAGATATCGATCGATTCAAGGTTGTGCCTGATCCCAAGCTCATAGTCATTCAGATCGTGTGCAGGGGTGATCTTCAGCGCCCCTGTACCAAACTCACGGTCCACGTAGTCATCCATAATGATGGGGACGGACCGGTTCACCAGGGGAACCAGGACCCGTTTTCCATGAAACTTCTTAAACCGCTCATCCTCCGGATGTACACAGACAGCCGTATCTCCCAGGATCGTCTCGGGACGGGTGGTGGCAATGGTGATAAAATCATCCTCCCCCTCTACCCGGTACCTTACATAATAGAGTTTGGACTGCACCTCACGGTGGTTCACCTCTTCATCAGACAGGGCAGTGAGTGCCTGCGGATCCCAGTTAACCATGCGCACACCACGGTAGATGAGCCCCTTGTTGAAGAGATCAACAAATACCCGGATCACACTTTCAGAGAGTGCTTCATCCATGGTGAAACGGGTGCGGTCCCAGTCACAGGAGGCCCCCAGCTTCTTCAGCTGCTCCAGGATGATTCCTCCGTGCTTCTCCTTCCACTCCCACGCATGCTCCAGGAACTTCTCACGGGTCAGTTCAGATTTCTCTATCCCCTGCTCAGCCAGCATATTGACCACCCTCGCTTCGGTGGCGATGGAGGCGTGGTCGGTCCCAGGCACCCAGAGTGCATTTTTTCCCTGCATCCTGGCCCGCCTGATCAGCACATCCTGCAGTGTATTGTTGAGCATGTGACCCATATGGAGAACACCGGTTACATTGGGGGGCGGGATCACAATGGTGTAGGGCTCGCGCTCATCGGGGGTACTGGTAAAGAAGCCCTGATCCATCCAGTAGGCATACCATTTGTCCTCAACACTGGCCGGATCATATTTGGAAGGAATGTGCATATTCTGAAACATTTAAAGTCCTGCAAAAATAGAAAAAAAAGTCACTGGTAACGGCTTTCACCGGCCCTGAAATACCATTCACCGAATTTTACCATAAATTTGCTCTGAAAACTAAGAAAACTGAAATAGTTTTCATAATATTGATATAAATTCAGAATCCAGTGGAAGTCAGAGAAAGAATTATTGTTGAATCGGGAATACTCTTCGGAAAATATGGCATCAGGAGTATGACCATGGATGCCCTTGCAGAGGAGATGGGTATCTCCAAACGCACCATCTACGAGCGCTTCAAAGACAAGGATACGCTGTTATCGGAGGTCTTGAAATATTACAAAGAGAAACAGGCTGAAGAGGCCCTGGCAATCATGGATGCGTCTGACAACCCCATTGAGGCTCTGTTCAGGATGGTGAAGGTGACCATCAACCGGCATGCACAGATGAACCCCCTCTTTTTCCACGACCTGAAAAAATACCATACCCGGGTTTTCAAAAAGCTATCGGAACCGGGTGAAATAAGGGACTCCAGTATCACCGAAAAGCTCCTGAATGACGGCGTTTCGCAGCAAGTCTTCAGCAGCCAGATCAACATTGAGATTGTGAACCGGACCCTCCATGCATTGTTTGACCTTTTCGGTCATGACAGCAGCATGGTGGAGGCAGGATACCACCGGAAAGATATGTTCGATCACATCATCATTCCTTACCTCCGGGGAATCTCAACAGAAAAAGGGGTAACACTCCTGGAGGAGCACAAAACCATTTTGGATTAAAACATTTAAGATATGAACCATAAAATGAGCAAACTGATCTTATTCATGGCCCTTGTGGCCGGTCTGACCGGGCCGGTGGCAGGACAGGAACAGGCAGAGCCCCTGGTGCTGGACCTGCAGGGTGCCATGGACCACGCCATTGCATACAACAAATCGCTGGAAAATGCCCGAATGGAGGTGGATCGCTCCCGGGCCAGTGTCTGGGAATCGATTGCCCGGGGACTTCCACAGGTGGACGGGGCGGTCGACTACATGACCTATTTTAATTATGAGATGGAGTTCTCATTCGGGGGTGGAGATCTCACCTTCACTGACCAGCAGATCCAGGATGCTGCGAACACCACCCTGGCCAACTTTCCAGGAGTGACCCAGCAGGACCTGTACAACCACCAGGCGGGAAACTACATGGACGGCCAGTTGCAGTCGATGCTTCCTCCAGCCACCATCCTGATGTCGGACCAGTCCACCGCCAAGCTCCAGTTCTCCCAGCTGATCTTCAGCGGACAGTATATCGTGGGGATCCAGACGGCCAAACTGGCCCGGATCATCTCTGAACATAACCTGGAATTTAACGAGCTAACCATCAAGGAATCAGTGATTAACGCCTACTACCTGGTGCTGATCACTGAAGCCTCCCTGGAGATCCTGGAGCAAAATGTTGAAAACCTGGAGAAGACCAGGAACCAGACAGAGGTGATGTTCTCCTCCGGAATGGCCGAACAGACCGATGTGGACCAGATCCGCATCACGGTGAACCAGCTGGTGAATTCAAGGAATGCACTTCAGCGCAACCTGGAACTTAACTACAACATGCTCAGGTTCCAGCTTGGGGTTGAACCACATGCAGAGGTGGAGCTGACCGACAGTCTGGAGGCCCTGTTCCTGGGATCGGAACCCGAGTTGGCCCTGGCCATTCCCTTCTCGGTGGAGAACAATGTGACCTACCAGATCATGAAATCGCAGGAGGAGATCAAGCGGAAACTGATGGCCATGGAGAAGTGGAACTATGCACCCACCCTGGCCGGCTTCTACAATTACAATAAGAAGATCATGACCACAGGGTTTGATATGACTCCCAACCACCTGGCGGGACTCTCCGTGGCTGTGCCGATCTTTTCGAGCGGTATGCGAAAGGCACGGGTCGATCAGGCCAGGATCGACTATGACATGGCCCAGAACAACAGGAGTATTATGGAGGACCAGCTGAGTCTCAGAGAGAAGCAGTTCAAGTACAACCTGCAGAGCTCGCTGGAAAACTACCATACACAAAAAGAGAACGTGGAGGTGGCCCGGCGTGTATATGACAGCTACAGCCGGAAATTCGGACAGGGGATGGCCTCCAGTCTCGACCTGACCCAGGCCAACAGCAACTACCTGGATGCCGAGGGCAACTACATGAAGGCGATCATGGAGGTGATGGGTGCCAAACTGGCACTGGATAAACTGATGAATAACCTGTAATCCCCCCGGGGAAATAATAACAATAACCTGACGCTAAACAATACCTGATATGAAAACACCAAGAATCATCCTCATGGCTCTCCTTGCCGGCACATTGCTGGTTTCCTGCAAGATGCAGCCCCCAGGAGAAAAAGAGAAAGAGACCGTGGCAGTTGAAGAGAAAGCACAGCCTGTGAAGGTGATGGAGCTGGCCTATCGCATGACTGCCACGGAGCAAAAGATCACATCCACCGTGGTTGCTTTTGAAGAGACCTATCTTGCCCCGGCTCTGCAGGGACGGATCCGCTCGGTTAAGGTGGAGGTGAATGACCATGTAAAAAAGGGACAACTGCTGGTGGAGATGGACCCCACCCAGCTGGACCAGACCAGGCTCCAGTACCAGACACTAAAAACCGATCTGGCCAGGATGGATACCCTGCTAAAACACGGATCGGTCACCAGGCAGGCTTATGACCAGATGAAGGCCCAGGTGGAGACCACCCAACTGGTGCTAAAGAGCCTGGAAGAGAACACCCTGCTCAGGGCACCCTACACAGGGGTCATTACAGGGAGATACTATAATGATGGCGAGCTCTTCTCACCCACACCCAATACCCCGGTCGGAAAAGCCGCCCTTGTTTCGATGATGCAGGTGGATATAGTGAAACTGTTTGTGAACCTGAGTGAAAAGAGCCTGCCCCTGATTAAGGAGGGGATGGAAGCCACCATCTCCACCGATGTTTATCCGGGCAAGCTCTTTGCTGGGAGGGTCTTCAGGATCCATCCTACCATAAGCGCTGCCACCAGAACCTTCGCAGCGGAGATTAAGGTACCGAACAGGGATGAAAGGTTGCACCCTGGAATGTTCGCCAGGGTAAGCCTGAAACTGGGAGAGAAAGAGGCCCTGATCGTTCCTGCTATTGCAGTAATGCAGCAGACCGGCACCAATGAAAGGTATGTGATGCTGCATGAAAACGGGAAGGCCAGCAGGGTGATCGTCAGGATCATCAGCAGGTATGATGACCAGCTGGAGATCGCCTCACCCGGTATCAAAGGTGGCGAGGAGCTGATTTACGCCGGACAGAGCGACCTGGAAGATGGTACTCCCGTAAAACCACAGCTATGAGCATATATGGATCCGCGGTCCGCCGGCCGATTACAACCATCATGATATTTGTGGCACTGCTGGTGCTGGGAGGATACTCCCTCAACAAGCTGCCCATCGATTTCTATCCCGAGATTGACTTCCCTGCCATATCGGTGATCTCAACCTACTCCGGCGCAAGTGCAGCCGATATTGAGACCAATGTGACCCGCACCATTGAGGATAACCTGAATTCGGTGAGCAACCTGAAGGATATATCCTCATTCTCAAGGGATAACATGTCCATCGTGGTGTGCGAATTTGAGTGGGGCACCAACCTGGACGAGGCATCCAACGAGATGCGGGATGCACTCAGTTTTGCTGAGCAGTTCCTACCCGAGGAGGTGAGTAAACCTGCCCTTTTCAAGTTCAGTTCCAGTGCCATGCCCATCCTGTTTTACGGGGTGACGGCCGATGAAAGTTACCCGGCCATCGCCACCATCCTGGATGAAAAAATTGTGAATCCCCTGAACCGGATCGATGGTGTGGGTGCCGTCGGACTGATGGGGGCGCCGGGCCGTGAGATCCAGGTGGATATTGATCCGCGGAAGATGGAATCCTACAACATCACTGTTGAGATGATCGCCGGTGTGCTGAATGCCGAGAACCTGAACCTGCCTGCCGGAAACCTTGAGATGGGAATGATGGACTACCCCCTTAGGATCAAAGGAGAGTTTCCCTCCAGCGATGTGCTGGATGACATCGTCCTGGCCAGCTTTAACGGGCAAACCATCTACCTGAGGGATATAGCCACCATAAAGGACACACTCAGGGATATCTCTCTGGATGAGCGCCTCAATGGAAAAACAGGCATGAGGATTGTCATTCAGAAACAGTCAGGTGGCAATACCGTACAGGTGGCAAAAGACATCCAGGCGATCATGCCGGAACTGATTGAGTCGCTTCCGGATGACATTGAGATCACCACCTTCTTTGATTCATCTGATTTTATTGTGGAATCCATCGACAACCTGACCAGGACGCTGATGTTTGCAGCCATTGCAGTGGTCCTGGTGGTGCTCTTCTTCCTGGGACGCTGGCGGGCCACCTTCATTGTGATCCTCACCATCCCCATTTCACTGATCGTTTCGTTCATCTACCTGTTTGTCTCTGACAGTTCCATCAACATCATTGCCCTCTCATCCCTCTCCATTGCCATCGGGATGGTGGTGGATGATGCCATTGTGGTGCTGGAGAACATCACAAAACATGTGGAGCGGGGAAGCAAGCCCAGGGAGGCTGCCATCTATGCCACCAATGAGGTGTGGCTGGCGGTGATCGTCACCACAATGACCGTGGTGGCCGTGTTCCTCCCCCTCACCCTGGTGGGCGGGATGACCGGAGAGCTGTTCAGACCCCTGGGTTATATCGTATCCATTACGGTAATCACCTCCACGGTCAGTGCCATCTCGCTGACCCCCATGCTGGCCTCCAAAATGATGAGGCTGAAGAAAAAGCCAAAGCGGGTCCGCAAGGTCAGTTACGACAAAACCATCGGCAGGTTACTCAACCGGATGGACGGGATTTACGAACGGACGCTGAAGGTGGCCCTGCGCTTAAGGTGGGGCACCGTGGTCATCGCCTTTCTGATTTTCGCGGGATCCATTGTGATGGTCGGAGGCATGGGGTTCGAATTCATGCCCGAGGCCGACCAGGGTTCCATCTCAGCTGCCATAGAGTTGCAAACCGGCCTGAGGGTGGATGAAACCACCAAGGTGGCCCGTAAGATCGATTCCTTTATCGAGGAGAAGATGCCGGAGGCAAAGTTTTATTATACATCTTCCGGTTCGGACGACCAGGGCGGGATCATGTCCCTCTTTATGGAGTCGGGATCGCACCGGATCAACATCACCTTCACACTCACCGACATGATGGAGAGGAATCGTGATGTTTATGAGCTGTCCGATGTACTCAGGGACTACCTGGAGACCATCCCCGAGATTGTCAATTTTGATGTGGTCCCCAACGGAGGAATGGGAGGTACCACCGAGAACAATGTGGTGGTGGAGATCTACGGGTATGACTTCGAGTCTACCTCCCTGATCGCCGGGGCGCTGGCCGACAGTGTAAGCTCCATCAAAGGGGCCACCAACGTGAATGTGAGCCGGGATCCCTCCAAGCCCCAGCTGCAGATCGTCCCCGACCGGGAGAAGATGGCCCAGCACGGGCTCAACACCTTTACCATGGCCAATGCGGTAAGAAACCGGGTTGAGGGTCCCTACCTGAGTCGCTATCGTGAAGAGGGCGATGAGTACGAGATTGTACTCCGTTTTGTGGAGGAGGAGCGCAATGACCTCTCCGACATCAACAACATTGCCCTGGTGAACATGCAGAACCGGATGATCAGGCTGGGTGAGGTGGCCGAAATCGAAGAGCACTGGTCACCTCCCAACATCGAGCGCAAGAACCGGGAGCGGATGGTAAGCGTCTCAATCACCCCTTACAAGGTGCCGTTGAATAAGCTTGCCGCCCAGGTTCAGTCTGAGATTGATGCCATGGATGTCCCTTCGGATGTGCACATCCGGATGAGCGGAGCCGTGGAAGATATGCAGGATTCGATGAAGGACCTGATGCTGCTGATGCTGCTCTCCCTGGTGCTTACCTACCTGGTGATGGCCTCCCAGTTTGAATCCCTGAAGATGCCCCTGATCATCATGTTCTCCATTCCCTTCGCCTTTACCGGGGTGATCCTGGCCCACCTTGTCACAGGGACCGTCATGAGTACCATCTCCATGGTGGGTGGGGTGATGCTGATCGGTATTGTGGTGAAGAATGCCATTGTACTGGTAGACTACATCAATCTGATGCGTGAACGGGGCCTGGAACTGGGTGAGGCGATCGTTGCATCAGGAAAATCGAGGCTTCGCCCTGTACTGATGACCTCCATGACCACCATCCTGGGTATGTTGCCCCTGGCCATGAGCAGAGGATCCGGATCGGAGATCTGGAGTCCGATGGGTATCTCGGTGATCGGTGGACTGATATTCTCCACCATCGTCACCCTGATCCTGATCCCGGTGGTCTATCACATCGCACTGCGAAAAAGTGCTCTGCGGAAGAGACGGGTTGAATATGACTTTATGAATGGAAATGGCGATACATTGCCCCAAAACCAATAGGAATGAAAGCTCTATTTATCGTATACAACCAGGCCCAGACCGAGAAGGTGGAGTACCTTTTTGAGAAACTGAATATCCGGGGATTTACCCGGTGGACCGACCTCACGGGCCGGGGCAGTGTGGACGGCCCCCCGCACATGAACACCCACACCTGGCCGGAGCAGAACACCGCCCGGCTGGCGGTGGTGGAAGATGATATGGTGGCACCCATTCTGGAGGGGGTAAAGCGCCTTGATGAGGAGAACAAAGATGTGGGGATCCGGGCGTTTGTGTGGAGTGTTGACGCTATGTATTAGCCCAGTTGCCCGATTGTTTACCGGTGAGGGAGGTGATGGTGAGCTTCAGGATCACCATGCGTTTCATGTT
>JBDLIQ010000092.1:0-15905 GCA_039714775.1 Bacteroidota bacterium | reverse complement strand
AATTAAAGAGAGCGGCTTTTTTTGCTACAACCCATTTAAGTACTAAAGGCCATGATGAAAGAGAGACCAGACAGAGCGGGACTATACCGAAACGAGTTTGAGCATGACAATTGCGGGATTGGTTTTGTGGCACACCTGAAGGGTAGGAAATCACACGATATCATCAGTCGCGGTCTTGAGACTCTGGTCAACATGACCCACCGTGGTGCCGAAGGTGCGGACAGTAAATCCGGAGATGGTGCCGGTGTCATGATCCAGATTCCCAGGGACTTCTACCTGATCCAGGGATATGAGATCCCGCAGGAGGGCCAGTTTGGAACCGGACTGGTGTTCCTCCCCCAGGATACAGCTGAAGCAAAGAAGTGCGAAGAGATCCTGGTGAAGTATGCCAGCGACGAAGGTGTTAACCTGATCGGATTCAGGGATGTCCCCAGGGACAACGGTACCATTGGAGAGATTGCAAGGGATGTGGAACCCAACATCAGGCAGATCCTCCTGGGAGCCGACCTGCCACAGGAAGAGCTTGAGCGCAAGCTCTACATCATCAGGAAAAGAAGCGAGAAACAGATCGCCACCTCTAAACTGAAGCAAAAGAAATTTTTCTACATCCCCAGCCTCTCAACGAGGATCCTGATATACAAGGGGATGCTTACTTCCGAGCAGCTGGGTGAGTACTACCTGGATTTGCAGGACAGAAGGATGCAAAGTGCCATTGCACTGGTCCACTCCCGGTTCAGTACAAACACATTCCCCAGTTGGGACCTGGCCCAACCTTTCAGGATGCTGGCACACAACGGTGAGATCAACACGGTAAAGGGTAACCGCTTCTGGATGGAGGCACGTGAGTCGGTTCTTAAGTCAGAGGTGCTGGGCGACCTGGAGAAGATCTACCCGGTAATCCAGCCCGACATGAGTGATTCAGCCTCCCTGGACAATGTGCTTGAGTTCCTGGTGATGGCGGGAAAATCGCTTCCCTATGCCATGTCGGTCCTGATTCCGGAATCGTGGAACGAAAAGAATCCCATCTCATCCGATCTGAAGGCTTTCTACCAGTACCACTCCTCCTATATGGAGCCCTGGGATGGCCCCGCCTCCCTGATTTTCAGCGATGGCAGGTACATCGGGGGCATGCTTGACCGGAATGGATTGAGGCCCTCCAGGTATGTGATCACCAAGGACGACCTGATGGTGATGGGATCGGAAGTGGGTGTTCAGACCTTCCCGGCGGCCGATATCCGGGAAAAGGGCAGACTCAAGCCGGGGAAGATCATCATGGTGGATGTTCAGGAGGGAAAAATCTACAGGGATGATGAGCTGAAGAGAGAGCTTGCCTCGAAGCATCCTTACAAGAGCTGGATACGCAAGAACATGGTGAGCCTCGAAAAAATCGAGGCAGGAAATGTGGTGCCACCCGGACTGGGAGACAACTATGAGAAGTACCTCGCATCCTTTAATTACAGCAGGGAGGACATAGAGACCATTATCAGGCCCATGGCCGAAACGGCGAAGGAGCCCATCGGATCCATGGGAAATGATGTCCCGGTCACAGTGCTTAGCAGGAAGCCATACCGGCTCTTCTCCTACTTCAAGCAGCTCTTTGCCCAGGTAACCAATCCGGCCATTGACCCCATCCGCGAAGAGATGGTAATGACACTTACCGGCTACCTGGGTTCGACACAGACCAATGTCCTGGACAAATCGCCGGATCATGTAAAGCTGGTCAAGTTTAAAAGTCCGGTCATCGACAACACCTACTTCCAGGTGGTAAAGAACCTGCGATACAAGGGCTTCTCCAACAAAGTTATCAAGATGCATTTTGATGCCAGGAAAGGGACCAAAGGACTTGAAGAGGCGGTGGAGGAGATGTGCCGCCAGGCTGAAGCTGCAGTTGACGAGAACAACAACTACATCATTCTCAGCGACAGGGATATTTCGGAGAATAGTGCACCCATCCCGTCACTGTTGGCCGTATCGGCGGTACACCACCACCTGATCAGCCGGAGAAAGCGGATGCAGATCGATATTGTGGTGGAGTCGGCCGAACCCCGCGAGGTGATGCACTTTGCACTGCTCTTCGGATACGGGGCCAGCATCATCAATCCCTACATGAGTTTTGCCATCATTGAGCAGCTGGTTAACAAGCGTGAAATTCAGCAGGACTTTGATAAAGCCAGGGACAACTACATCCATGCCATCAACAAGGGACTGCTGAAGATCCTCTCGAAGATGGGGATCAGTACGCTGCGTAGCTACCGTGCCGCACAGATCTTTGAAGCCATCGGGATCCATTCCGATGTGGTGAACAGGTACTTCGAAGGGACCGTCTCCCGCATCGGGGGGATGGGTCTGGAGGAGATCGCCGAAGAGGTCCTGATCCCCCACCGCAAGGCCTACACCGAAGATGTACATGCCAATACCCTTTCCGAAGGGGTCTACTCCTACCGCAAACAGGGGGAGCATCATGCATGGAACCCCGAGTCGGTGGCACTGCTCCAGTGGAGCACAAGGAACAATGACTACCAGAAATATAAGGAGTACGCCGCGGGGGTCGATAGCGATACAACCCGTCCCGGATTCCTGAGGGGATTGCTCTCCTATAAAAAAAATCCCATCCCCCTGGAGGAGGTGGAGCCGGTGGAGATGATCATGAAACGGTTTGTCACCGGCGCCATGTCATACGGTTCAATCAGCCGGGAGGCCCACGAGGCACTGGCCATTGCCATGAACCGTGTAGGTGGAAGGAGCAATACGGGTGAAGGGGGTGAGGATCCCGACCGTTTTATACCCCTTGAGAATGGTGATTCCAGGCGGAGTGCCATCAAACAGGTGGCCAGCGGACGTTTTGGTGTCACCACCGAATACCTGGTCAACGCCGATGAGATACAGATCAAGGTGGCCCAGGGTGCCAAGCCCGGTGAAGGGGGACAGCTACCGGGGCACAAGGTGGATAAGATCATTGCAAAGACCCGCTATTCCATTCCGGGGATCACGCTGATTTCACCTCCACCCCACCATGACATCTACTCCATCGAGGACCTGGCCCAGCTGATCTTCGATTTGAAGAATGTAAATCCGCAGGCAAAGATCTCTGTGAAGCTTGTATCCGAAACCGGCGTGGGAACCATTGCTGCAGGTGTGGCCAAAGCATCGGCCGACCTGATAACCATCAGCGGTGCAGAAGGAGGAACCGGGGCCAGCCCCTCCTCATCCATCAAGCATGCCGGGTTGCCACTGGAGCTCGGACTGGCTGAGACACAACAGACCCTGGTGATGAACAACCTGAGACGCAGGGTAGTACTGCAGGCAGACGGACAGATGAAAACCGGCAGGGATGTGATCATGGCCGCCCTTCTGGGTGCCGAGGAGTTTGGATTCGCCACCAGTGCCCTTGTGGTGCTTGGATGTGTCATGATGCGCAAATGCCACATGAACACCTGTCCGGTGGGTGTAGCCACACAGGACCCTGCCCTGAGAAAGAGATTCAGGGGGAAGGCCGACTTCGTAGAGAGGTACTTCAGGTTTGTGGCCGAAGAGATCAGGGAGCAGATGGCCGAACTCGGATTCCGTACATTCAATGAGATTGTGGGACGGTCCGATCTGCTGACCATGGAGGAGAGCGGAAGGCACTGGAAAACAAAGAACCTTGACCTGAGCGATATTACAGCCTTTCTGCCGGCAGCCAGGAGGAATCCGCTGCACAAAACAGACGAACAGAACCATAAGATCGACACCGTACTGGATCATGAACTGATCAGACAGGCAGAGAGGGCCATCAATGAGAAAGAGCAGGTCACCATTCACACATCCATAAAAAACACCGACCGTACGGCCGGCGCCATGTTGTCAGGCACAATTGCGAGGAGGTATGGCATCGAAGGGCTGCCTGAGGGTACCATCAAGACGCGGTTTGCAGGATCGGCCGGACAGAGCTTCGGGGCTTTCCTGGTTCCGGGTGTGGAGTTCTACCTTGAGGGCGATACCAATGACTACCTCGGTAAAGGGCTGGCAGGCGGACAGATCATCGTGGTTCCTCCGGAAGGTTCCACTTTCGAATCAGACAAAAACATCATTATCGGCAACACGGTGCTCTATGGTGCAACTGCCGGACAGATCTTTATATCCGGGGTGGCCGGAGAGCGGTTTGCAGTGCGTAACAGCGGGGCAACTGCCGTGGTTGAAGGTGTCGGCGATCACTGCTGCGAGTATATGACCGGGGGGCGTGTGGTGGTTCTTGGCAAAACGGGGCGGAATTTTGCTGCAGGTATGAGCGGAGGCATCGCCTACGTGCTCGATGAGGAGGGGGATTTTGATTACTACTGCAACATGGGAATGGTTGAGTTATCCCTGGTAGAGGATCTGAACGACAAAAAGGAGTTGTCTGACCTGATCGCGAAGCACTTCGAGGTAACCGGAAGCAGGATAGCTGAAAAGATCCTTTCCAATATGGATGACTACATGGACCATTTTATCAAGGTGATCCCTTATGAATATAAAAAGGTCCTGCAGGAGATGCAGCTCGAGGAGATCAAGAAGAAGCTGGCAGATGTGGAGACAGATGTGGAAATGATCGGAGACGTATAAAAGATTGAAGTTATGGGAGATCCTAAAGGATTTTTAAAGATAAAAAGGAAACCGGCCGGGAACAGGCCTGTTCATGAGCGCATTGGCGATTACAGCGAAGTTGAGCAGGTGCTCAACTCGGAGGACCGCATGCTCCAGGCTTCAAGGTGCATGGATTGCGGGATTCCTTTTTGTCACTGGAGCTGCCCGGTGGACAACCTGATCCCCGAATGGAACGACCTGTTGTATCATGGCGACTGGAAAGGGGCCAGCGACCGGTTGCACTCCACCAACAATTTTCCCGAATTTACAGGAAGGATCTGTCCTGCGTTGTGTGAACACGGCTGTGTTCTCAATATCGACGGCACACCGGTGACCATCAGGGAGAATGAGGTGGCCATTGTGGAACGCGCCTTTGCCGAAGGGTATATCAAACCCAATCCGCCAAAAACCAGGAGCGGAAAGCGGGTGGCTGTGATCGGAAGCGGTCCGGCCGGAATGGCGGTCGCCGACCAGCTTAACAAAGCTGGACATACTGTAACCCTGTTCGAAAAGGATGAAAAGATCGGTGGCCTGCTCCGCTTCGGGATCCCCGATTTCAAATTGAACAAACGCACCATTGACCGAAGGTTGAAGATGATGGTGGCCGAAGGAGTGGAGGTCCGTACCGGAGTTGAAGTGGGAAAGAACATGGCGACACAGGAGATCCTCGACACCTACGACGCAGTGTGCCTGGCCATCGGTGCCATGCAGCCCAGGGACATCTCCATTGAAGGAAGGAATCTGGATGGGGTCCACTTTGCCATGGAATACCTGACCGGGCAAAACAGGATAAACAGCGGAGCCTATGTGGCCTATGACAACCAGATCACTGCCGAGGGGCGCAAGGTACTTGTAATCGGTGGCGGTGATACCGGGTCGGACTGTGTAGGAACAGCCACCAGGCAGGGTGCTGAAAGTGTAACCCAGATCGAGATCCTGCCGAAACCACCTGAAGAGCGGGCTACAGATAATCCCTGGCCCTACTATGCAAAGACACTGAAGACATCCACCTCCCATGAAGAGGGGTGTGAACGCATGTGGAGCCTCTCAACACTCCGCTTTGAGGGTATTCAGCACCAGGTGACCCATGCAGAGGTGCAGGAGGTGGAGTGGGTACAGCAAAACGGCAAATTCGAAATGGTCCCCATTCCCGGAAGCGAGCGCAAAATAGAGGCCGACCTGATCCTGCTCTCGATGGGCTTTGTCCACCCCGTTTACGAAGGACTCCTGGAGGAGCTGAATATCAAGCTCGACCCCAGGAAAAATGTGAACGTGGATCCCTCGATGGCAACCAGCAGAGCAAAGGTTTTTGCCGCGGGAGATGCAGTAAGCGGCGCCAGCCTGGTTGTAAATGCCATCGCCTCAGGTAGAAAAACTGCCTGGAAAATTGATGAGTATCTGACATCCGGCGCTTAAGGGTTTTTTGATATTTTTTCTATTTATTTTACTACCCCCCCCTGTTTATTCCATTGCTGAATATTTTATTTGTATTTTTTTACATTTACCCCCCTACTTATTAGGGGGTATAATAAATATTTATCTATTTTTACCAACAAATAAGTAATCATAGACACTAAACCTTGTCCCAATGAAAAAATACTGGCTGTTCGCCCTGATCATATTTGGCATCATCGCCATACTGGGCGTTGTTTTTCCAATCAGTTTTGAAACCGGGGATACCTCGGGAATTGACAGAGGAGATGTGGCCTGGATGCTTGCAGCCACCGCCCTGGTATTTTTGATGACCCCCGGACTCGGTTTCTTCTATGGAGGAATGGTGAAACCAAAGAATGTGATCTCCACCATCCTGCAGAGTTTTATCGCCATGGGACTGATCAGCATCCTCTGGGTGGTGTTTGGATTCAGCCTTGCATTCGGTGACAGCATTGGCGGGGAGGGCTTTGGCCTTGTTGGAAATCCGGCCACCTACTTCATGTTCAAAGGTGTGGGAGGGGCACCCGACCCCCAGTTTGCAGCAACCATCCCGCTGGCCCTGTTTGCCCTGTTCCAGTTGAAATTTGCCATCATCACCCCTGCCCTCTTTACAGGGTCTTTTGCAGGCAGGGTCCGTTTCACAGCCCTGATGATCTTTATGGTGCTGTTCATGATCTTTATCTATGCCCCACTGGCGCACTGGACCTGGCATCCCAATGGTTTCCTTCGAAACTGGGGCGTGCTTGATTTTGCCGGCGGGACCGTGGTACACATGTCTGCCGGTATGGCAGCCCTGGCCGGAGCCTTCTTCTTCGGTCCGAGAAGAGATTTTGCAAAACCATCCTATCCTGCCAATATCCCGTTTGTGTTATTGGGAACCGGACTGCTCTGGTTTGGATGGTTTGGATTCAATGCAGGATCGGCACTGGGGGCATCCGATGTTGCTGTGAAAGCACTGCTCAACACCAACACCGCCTCTGCTTCGGCCATGCTGGTCTATATCTTTTTTGACGGGGTAATGGGAAGAAAACCCTCTGCCCTGGGGGCCTGTGTGGGTGCTGTAGTTGGACTGGTAGCCATCACTCCGGCTGCCGGTTTTGTAAATGTGGGAGCCAGCATCTTTATCGGGGGTGCTGCGGCCATAGCCAGTAACATGATGATCTACTTCTTCTCACGCAGGGGTGTGGATGATACCCTGGATGTATTCCCGGCCCATGGCATCGGGGGAATGACAGGCATGATCCTCACCGGGGTTTTTGCTGAAGAGGTGGGACTGATCCATGGTGAAACCACTACTTTTCTGTTTCATGTGCTGGCCCTGCTGCTTGTATCTGCCTTTGCTTTCGGAGGCTCCCTCCTGCTCTTCTGGATTACCGACAAGATCATTCCCATGCGCGTTCCCAGCCTTTATGAGGATGTGGGACTGGATATGAGCCAGCATGACGAAAGCCTCTTCTATGAAAACGATGAAAAGGTCAAACTCAGGAGAGAAAAACTTAAGAACTACTCAAAATAGAAAGCTGAGGCAGACAACCGGCTAAAAAGGTCGTATCTTGACAACAGAAATCACTCCCTTTTTTATGCAATGCCGTGAAAACTGCGGGGCGTGCTGTATCGCTCCCTCCATCTCTTCTCCCATACCCGGTATGCCAGACGGGAAACCGGCCGGGGTTCCATGCATCCATCTTTCGGACGATTATCGCTGTATGATCTTTAAACATCCTGACAGGCCTGCTGTTTGTGACAAATTCAAGGCTGAACCTGAGGTGTGCGGCACCAACCGGGAGGAGGCTATGCTCCTGCTGGGCTCACTTGAGAGTGGAGCCTCCTTAGCAGAATCTCCCGGAGCTCATCTTTCATCCTGTCAAAGTCGGGCGGTTTTCCCAACTCCTTTTCCATGGAGGTCACTCCTTTGGTTTCGAAACCGCAGGGGTTGATGTAGGTGAAGTATTCGAGGTTGGTATTCACATTGAGGGCAAAGCCGTGCATGGTTATATGACGGCTCGAGCGTACCCCGATGGCACAGATCTTCCGGGCCTTTACCGGATGATCCACATCCAGCCATACCCCGGTAGCCCCATCCATTTGAGTGGCTGTGATCCCATAGTTTCTGAGCAATTCGATGATGGAATCCTCCAGCAGGGTGACATACTGTTTCAGTCCGATACCCAGCTCCTCCAGGTCCACAATGGGATAGCCGACAATCTGACCCGGACCGTGGTAAGTGATATCCCCGCCCCGGTTGGTCTTAAAATAGGTGGCCTCGATCTTCTTAAGAAAATCCTTACGGATCAACAGGTTCTCCTCATCCCCGCTCTTCCCCAATGTGTAGACATGGGGGTGCTCACAGAACAGAAGGTACTGTCCGGGACGCTTCTTCCCTTCAGGTGCCCGCTTATACCCAACCAGCCGGTCGAACCGCTCCTCCTGGGTTTTCCAGGCGGCACCGTACTCGAGCATACCCAGGTCTTCAAACTCAATATGGTGCTCCTCTCCTTTCATCTTTCAGCTATCCTGCCTTCAGGCTACCGTTCTCGTCTCTGATCCTCACTTTGTTCGCATAGGTTCCTCACCCGGCAGCCTCAAGGCTGTATATTATTGGTTTTCGTTTTTACGACTAACATGCTTCTCTGCATGGTAGGATGAGCGCACAAGCGGGCTCGACTCCACCTCCCTGAAACCCCGCTCCAGGGCCTGTTCCCTGAAAAATTCAAAACGATCCGGATGTACATAATCAACCACGGGCATGTGGTCCATGGTGGGTTGCAGGTACTGTCCCAGGGTGAGCACTTCGCAGCCCACCTCTCTTAAATCATCCATGGTGCGGAGTACCTCCTCCTCCTCTTCACCAAGTCCCAGCATGATCCCCGATTTCGATGTAAGGGGCGATTGTGCTACCTGGCGAATCACCTCCAGGCTGGTACGGTATTTTGCCCTGGACCTTATCTGAGGAGTGAGTCTCTCCACGGTCTCCAGGTTATGTGAGATCACTTCAGGAGCCGCCTCAATAACCAGATCCAACAGCTCAGGATTGGCATCAAAATCGGGAATCAGCGTCTCCATTGTAAGTCCGGGGATCTTCTTTTTCAGGATCCTTACAGTCCTGGCCCAGGCTCCTGCGCCCTTATCGGGCAGGTCGTCCCTGTCCACCGAAGTGATCACGGCGTGACTGATGCCCATGGTGCGGATCGATTCCACCAGCCGGTGGGGTTCCTGCTCATCCACCGGCAGAGGTCGTCCCGTTATTACAGCACAAAATTTACAGGCCCTGGTACAGATCTCTCCCAGGATCATAAATGTGGCTGTTCCTGCAGCCCAGCACTCGCCGATATTGGGACAGTTCCCACTGGTACAGATGGTATGGAGTTCGTGCTTGTTCACCTGCTCCTTCACCTTCATGTACCTCTCCCCGCCAGGCATTTTCATTCGCATCCAGTCAGGGAGCCTTTTTCGGCCCTCTTTCACCTGCTCCTGGTTTCCCTTTTCCATGCGGCGAAGATACGCAGAAATATGCTATTTTTAGGCTCCCAAAAGAGTACATATGAAGGATCATCGCCAACTGCTGATGCTGGCCAAAGAGGTACAGGCCATCGCCGAAAACGGACTCCATTACACAGAGAATGATTATGACAGGGACCGTTATACCAACCTGGAGGAGATCTCTGTAAAGATGCTCTCACTGGTCACCGACCTCTCGCCGGAGACCATCCGCATGGCCACCCCGGAGAAAAATGGATACAGAACCCCGAAGGTGGATGTCCGCTGCATCATCTTTAATGACAAGGATGAGATCCTGATGGTCAAAGAGCGGGTAGATTCAAACTGGTCATTGCCGGGAGGCTGGTGCGATGTGGGATACACCCCCAGGGAGGTGGCGGAAAAAGAGGCTTTCGAGGAGGCCGGGATCAAGGTAAAGGCCAAACGTGTGCTGGCCATTTTCGATAAGAGATGCCACGACCATCCGGAAGATCTCTACTACACCTACAAGATCTTCATGGAATGTGAGGCTGAAAATTTTGAGATCAGCACCGGCATGGAGACCCTGGATGTGGGATTTTTTCCCCAGGACCGCTATCCCGAACTATCCACCCCCAGGAATACGGCGGAACAGATCGACAGGATGTTTGACTTTCACTATAAAAAAATTAACTGGCCCATTGTAGATTAAGGGAGACTACACCATCCTGAAGATCTCACCAATCAAGTAATTTGCGTTCACCTGACAGGTTCCGTATCTCTGATATCTCCTGGGAGACCTCTAATACTCCTTTGTAGTTATTGTTCTTATCCCTTACCGCGAAATATTGGATCAGGACAAATTTTGGCCCCATTCTGATCCAGAACGATGCGTCGTCCTTCTCTCCCGTTCGGAAGGCTTCAATGATTCTATTTACAACATCTACACTTTCATGCGGATGGCAATCCTGCACTTTTCGCCCGATGATGCCAACGGTCCGCGGGAAGATCCTCTCTTTGGGCGAAGAGAAGTACTTCACCCTGTTCTCCTTGACCGTATAGTGTGCTGTGAGTCTCTCAACCCGTTGTGTATGGCTTCCTGTAAACTCTGACATGACATTGCAAAATTACAGGTTTATTTCCACTCTGTAATACCTACAATGCGGTATTATTTAAATTAATTTTAAATAAGGATGAATTAGTGCCGGTTATAAAAATCGAGGGTTTCGTTAATGGTCTCTATTCTCTGCTCATCCTTCTCAATGAGCAACTCGTGCTGGGCATCTTCTACTACATAAGCTGTACAGGTTTTACCCAGTTTCTGCGCTTTTTCAACAAACCTCTGATGGGCCATCACATCAACAATCTGCTCATGAGCGGCCGAAAAGAGAATAAAAGGTGTCTCTATCTGTTCGATATGATCATTCATGTATCCGAACTGCTGACACGACTTAAATACCCACTGATAGGTAGCCCCGCCCAATCTCGCTTTGGGCTCTTTTGCAAAAGCTGCATTCATTCTGTTATACCGGATCTCTGAACCGGTCAGCTTGTTCTTCTTAAAAGCAACCTTATCATCATGGTATTTGCTTTCACCCAGGGCATATTTGGGATCTTTGCCTGCAAAAAGCTTCACAGCCTCACAGCTTGGCGGCACCAATCCAAGCATGGGTGAGGAGAATGCAGCGGCATTAAAATCCTCCGGATTCTGCTCTATATAGGTCATACCAATGGCACCTCCCATAGAGTGTGCCAGCAAATAGAGCTTCTGATGGCCGACCGTTTTTACCTCATGGTCGTAGAAATACTTCATATCATCAATGTAAAACTGGAAAGTATCTACATAACCCATGTCAGGATCATCGGTCATTCTGCCCGACAAACCCTGCCCCCTGTGGTCGTGAATATAGACCGAGTAGCCGTTGTTGCATAGGTCAAAAATCAGCTCCTTATACTTGATAGCCGCCTCTGTTCTTCCGGCAGATATCACGATGGCTTTATCTTTCCCGGGCTGTTGAAATATCTTATAATAGACAGGAATGTCCGCCTTGCCAGTAAAGTAACCCTCTTTCCCGCCATCGTAGAAGGTCTCTATCTCCCGGGCATATTCGTCATCCTGCAACTGCTCTGCAGTGGTAAGATTGTATTTGTTATCCTCTTTCTGCAGATGCTGAAAATTTGCATTACAAGAGAATAGAAAGAATGAGACTGTGAGAAGTCCAAATTTTATATACTTCATCTGCTATAAATGTAATTGGTCCAGAAAATCAGTGATAAGGTATTGTTTGTTACTCAAACGGATAGACCACTTTCCAGTCCGCTTTCATATCAATCACACTCCACCCCTTCTCCCGGGCCTCATCGAGCCCCCTGTCCAACCGGCCCACATGCGACTCCCTGTCATAGGCCCACTCCCGCTCTGCATCGGTGTGGTGCAGGTAGAGCATGAACCGGCTGCCTTCGCCCGCGGCGGTATACTGCATCATCTGCAGGTCCCCGTCCGAATTACCCGAGGAGAAGATAGGTCTCCGACCGATAAACCTGTTGATCCCAACGGGCTTCCCGGCTTTGTCATCAATAAAATCCAGTTCGGCAAGTCTCCTGATTTCAGGGACCCCATCCACCATCACAAATTCGGTCTTGATGCTGCTTCCCACCACCTGGTCACGGGGAATTCCATAGACCTCCTCAACCCAGACACGCATGAAATCGATTCCCCCTCCGGAGACAATAAAGGTCTTAAAATCATTCTCCTGCAGATAGGAGATCAACTCCAGCATGGGCTGGTATACAAGCTCCGTATAGGGTCTGTCGAAACGGGGATGGCTGGCCGTAGAGAGCCACTCTGCAACCACTTTCTTAAACTCCAGGGCAGACATTCCTACATGGGTGGCCATCACCACCTCAAGAATCCCATGCTCCCCAAATGAAGCAAAAGTCTCCAGGTCACCTTCCAGAATGGATTGAAAGGGTTGCTGGCTCATCCATTCGGGATGTTCCGGGGCCATCGCTTTCACCCGGTCAATGGCAAAAAAGAGTTGAAAATAGGCCGGTTTCTCAGACCACAGGTTGCCATCGTTATCAAAAACGGCAATGCGGTCTTCCACAGCAACAAAGTTTTCACTTTGCCCGTTGGTTACATCTTCAACGAAAGAGAGAATTGACTCCTTGACCTCTCCTTCGTTCCAAGAGGGTAATGAATCGGTTTGTTTAGCAGATTCAGGTGTGATGGTGCATCCCACCATCCCCAGCATTAGAATAAGTCCGAAAATTTTTGTTTTCATTTTGATTTTCTGTTTTGCATTCAGCGTTCTTCTAAATTAACAATTTAGAATCTCAATTGTTAAAATTGTGTCCAGATTTTAACACCAAAAGAAAGGACTCCGGTGAAAATGAGGAGATCATGAAACTACTTGAAAGAGATGCGCTCTCTAAAGAGAAATATAGCTCCCTTTTCAAATTCATTTGACATGCTCTTCTGTGTAGATGATTCTGTTACTTCTTCAAGAAATTCGGGGGGGGGGGGGACAAAGAGTTTATTCTTGTTTTTTGACTATATTTCTTTGTAATTTTCTTTAGCGTTCCCTTAATAGGAATATTTCTTTTTGGGAGTTACATGGCGAAGCTGTGTATTCATTCAAAATAGCGTACTATACTGCAAAAGGCAGTAGAATATATGTTCCATGTACATTTTATTTCATCGCAATACACAGGTAGTACATATACACAGCAGTTGAACTAAAACCGCCTCTCGGCGGTATGCTCACCAAGTTGCCATATCTAACTCCAGGATCTTTGATATGACCGATGATCAGGTCTCTTTCAGATATCAGGACAACAAGGATCATGGAGCACACAAAACCATGACGCTCCACTCTGTTGAGTTCATCCGTAGGTTCTTGTTGCACGTCCTGCCCGATAACTTTTATAAGATACGGTACTTTGGGATCCTGGCTGCTGTAAACACCAAAACCATACTGGAACAATGTCTGACTTTAATCGGAAAAATGAATGACCTTGCTCGATTTGTTGGGCTATCGGATGCAGAAGTTTATCGGACCATTACAGGAAAAGACAATCTTCAATGTCCCAAATGTGATAATGGTCTTATGATCATCTTCCGAAATATCCCGCTGCCATACAGATAACAGGCAATAATGAAATGTTCTTTGAGATAATCCAGATCATCAACCGATCCTCGGATCGCAATGGAATCAATATGCTCCATAAGCAACGGAGATATACAAATCAAAGCTTCTTCCCAACAAGAAACCATCTCATACATGGCTATGAAATCACAATCCAATAAAACCCGATAGATAGAATGCCCATAAAACGGCGGCATTGTCCAACACTATTTTATCCTTCATCTACACTTGGCCTTCCCCATTTTTAACTAACTTAGTTTTGGAAATCTTCCGTATACATCTTATGTATGTGAAGGATAAAATACTTATACGTTACCCAACATAAGAAAGAGGATGTTTTTTTTGTACTTATTAAATCTCTATTTATGAACCACAAAAAAACGATAACAAGCGTTGCGTTTCTCCTTTTAGGACTAGGAGGGCTGCACGCTCAAGAAACGGTGCCAGCTACAGGTGGTGATGCCTCTGGAAGCGGAGGATCGTCAAGCTATACAGTTGGACAAGTAGTTTATACCACCAGCACAGGAACCAATGGTTCAGTAGCAGAAGGCGTACAACAACCCTATGAAATTTCCACAACTGTTGGAATAGAAGTAGCAGAAATTAACCTTGAGTTTATTGCCTACCCCAACCCAACAAACAATTCACTCACCCTTAATATTGGTAATTACAACAATGAAAAGTTGACTTATCAATTGTATGATATGCAAGGGAAACTATTAGCAAACAAGCTAGTAGTTAACGATAAAACAACAATTGGCATGCAAGACCTACCGGAGAGTACTTACCTGTTAAATGTACTCGACAACAACTCATTGATAAAAACTTTTAGAATCATAAAAATTAAATAGCTATGAAGAAATTATATACCCTATTAACGGCAGTAATTCTAACAGCAAGTACTTATGCTCAGGCACCAGAAAAAATGAGCTACCAATCAGTAGTTAGAGATGCAGGTGATGCGCTTTTAACCAACCAAGCAGTTGGTATGCAAATTAGCATATTACAAGGATCAATTTCTGGTACGCCAGTTTATGTAGAAACACAAACACCAACTACCAACATTAATGGTTTGGTAAGCATAGAAATAGGATCTGGAACTGTAGTTTCTGGTACATTTAGCACCATAGGTTGGAGCAATGGACCTTACTTTATTAAAACAGAAACAGATCCAACAGGTGGAACCAACTACACTATAACGGGTACAAGCCAGCTAATGAGTGTACCTTACGCATTACACGCTAAAACAGCAGATAGCATAGTTGGTGGAATTACCCTTACCGAAACAGATCCTGTTTTTGGAGCATCTGCTGCCAATGGCATTACAGGAACGGATATCACCAATTGGGATAACAAGTTAGATTCGGAAGTTGATTATTCTGTAACCAATGAGATTCAATCGTTGTCCATTGCAGGTAACGATTTAAGCATTACTAGTGGAAATTCAGTTTCACTTCCAGCTAAAGTAACCATTGTTTCAAATGCAATTGATGCTAGTGTTATTACCGCAGATTTAATTGTTAACCGGCTTAAAAGTGTAGGAAAGCTACAACTTAGAGCAACAGTCATTGGATTAACTACTGCATATATAAATATTGCTGTTCCATCCAGTATTAACGGAGTAGAACAAAAATTAGAAAGTGTAACAGTTGCATATAAAACTGATAATGCGCTATCATATATTACAGAAACCCGAATGAAGAATGCCAACACCACTGGCGGAGCAACTACGAGAGTCATTGACGCTACCGACCAAGCTAGCACCACATGGACTACCTATACCGTAACCGACCTTGCACCAGACCCTATTATAGGAACTGTTATTTTGCAAATTCAGGTTTATCATGGCGGTACCGGTGTCACGCATGATATTGAAATTGGCCCAATTTCTGTAACACTTACAGATTAATAATATCCCCATTTCGGAGTATATCAATTGCTGCACTATCCCTGTCTCATACAAACCATGGTGTTTTTGGTGGATAATCCTTTCGAAAAAAGTTCAGTTATAAATCGAAACGTTAGTGAGTAAAATTTCACAGCTTTTCATATTCAAACCGTTAGATTATGAGCCTCAAAAAGAAATACTAAGGCGGTATACCTTCAGTCATAATGAGCAAAATGAAAATTGGACATGGAACAAATCACTAAAGCCGACCGTGTCTTGTGTCACGCCCTTTGCAGAAAAGCAAAGCCCGCGCCACGCTACGGCGGCTTAGTTCCACCGTTCTGCTGCTTATCGCAACACCAATTTTCAGACAATTT
>JBDLIQ010000091.1:0-15996 GCA_039714775.1 Bacteroidota bacterium | reverse complement strand
TCCGGCCCGAACCAGCGAGGTGTACCTGTGTTGATATCGTAAGCGGCCACCCTCCCGACGGTTGCAACAATCACCAGATCTTCCACCACCAGTGGTGAACTTGCAATGCCCCACTCCGGTATCTTCACCTCTGTATCCAGGGCAGTTTGCCTGGACCATACTACAGAGCCGTCGTCTGCATTGAGTACATTCAGGATCCCGGTTGCGCCTAAAGTATATACGCGTCCGTTGCTGAGGGTGGGTGTCCCCCGCGGACCGGCTCCTGCATGGGAGTCCCAGAACCGCGCCTCATCATGGTGTTTCCAAACCGGTTTCCCGGCATCCAGAGTGTAACACGAAACAACTTCATCCTCACCACGTTGCTCCTGGGTATAAATGAAATTTCCCCGGACTGCAAAGGAGGAACAGCCCGGACCAACCGGATGACGCCACAGCTCATCCGGTGGCGAGACGGACCAATCGGTCTCAATCCGCAATCCATCAATAATGCTGTTGCGCAGGATACCCCGAAATCCGGGCCATTCTGCTCCGGACTCCGATGTTTCAAAAAAGGCCGCAGGTAACAACTGCTCTTCACCAGTTTGAGACAGGAGCTGCTCTTCATGCGTCTCCGACCACCTCCATTCCAGCTCTATACTTGAATCACCCATCATGCCATCTGAGCGGAACAGCGTCCATACACCACACGCCAGGAAGATGGTCACAACCATTGTTATTCTTCTTTTTACTTCTGAAAAGCGACGACTCACCACTGCCCAGAGAACAAATGCAAGGCTTAGAACGGGAAGCGCATATGCGAAATACATCAATCCCTGCATCCCGGTCGATATGGAGTCATCTGTTAAGCGAAATGCAACAAACAGAGCAACGATCCACAGGAGAATCCCACCCCATCGCTCAAAAGGTTGCGCCCGGCTGAAAAAAGTCCACCACACCATCACGGCCAATCCGCCGGCGAGTCCGCCCAACACCCCGACAGTACTGATCCAGGGCCCCGGAAAAATCGAAGGAATCACCATCCAGAGCAGCCATTGAACGATCACAATAATAATCCCGGTCCTGATTCTAAGGGGCTTCAGCTCAGCCACCTTACCTGAATTAACTTTTCTACTCTTTTTTTTCATTTTAATGTGCTTTAATGATTTACTCGTACCGCAGTGAAGAGACCGGGTTCATCGATGCGGACCGGTATACACGGAGAATCACTGTCACCGCGGCGATAATGAATGCCAGCAACGAGCTTAAAACAAACACCTCCGGTTCAAGGGGGATCCTGGCCGGGTAGTTCTGCAGCCAGTCCTTCATGATGAAATAACCCACCGGCCATGCAACCAGTGTGGCCACAAAGATCAGCCAGATGAACTCCTTTGAGAGGGTGATCAGTACACTGGTTATGGATGCACCCATCGCTTTTCGTATTCCCACCTCCTTGGTGCGCTGCGCAGCACTGAAAGAGGCCAGCCCCAGCAAGCCAAGGGCCGCAATAAAAATGGCCAGTACAGCAAAGATTGAAAAGACCGATGCCGTCTTCTCATCGTTGTGGTAAAGGGCAGCCAACTCCTCTTCAAGGAAGGTCATGTGAATGGGCTGCTGTTCAATAAATGAGTTCCATGTCTTTTCAATATATGCCATGTTTGTGGCAGTCTCATAAGGAGCGATCCTGACCGATAGCTGGAACCGGTTTCTTCCTGAAAGCCCGATAACCAGGGGGCGGATCTCCTGGTGAAGGGATTGAAAATGAAAGTCTTTGACCACGCCGATGATATGCTTCGGAAGCTCCGTTTCGTCTCCAAAAGTGGTATAGAGCCGTTTGTTCAACGGATCATCAAACCCGAGCGCCTTAACTGCCGATTCATTCAGTATCAAAGCCGTGGAATCGGTGGGATTGTCCTCCCGGAACCATCTGCCTTCAACGATCTCCAGGTTGTAGGTCTCTTTAAAGTACCAGTCAGCCCAGATGTTATTTATGGCATGCGTCTCATCAACTGCAGCTCCCTCGGGGAGGTACACATTATCTCCGATCAACCCTCCGGGAACAGCACTGGATGCAGTGGCCTGGAGAATGGCCGGGTTTTTCAGCAACTCCTCCCGGAATGCCTCCAGCTGCTCATCCAGTACATGGACCCGGTCGATGATCACCAGGTTCTCCTTGTCAAACCCCAGCGCTTTCACCTGGATGTATTTCATCTGTCCGTTTACCACCAGTGTACTGATAAAGAGCACGATGGTAACAATAAACTGGAAGGTAACCAGCACCCGTCTCAGAACGGCCCCCCTGATCCCTCGCATGGCACCACTCTTCAACACATCCACAGGTTTGAAAGAGGAGAGAAAAAATGCGGGGTAGCTCCCTGAGAAAAAACCGACAAAAAGACCGATCAGCATCAACCCGGAAATCAGATACAACGGCCTGATAGAGGTCAGTTGAAGACTCTTTCCTGACAGGTTGCTGAATCCCGGAAGAGAGAGCTCCACGAGGACAATGGAGAGGATCAGTGCAAACAGGGTGATCAGGAAGGATTCTACCAGGAATTGCCTGATCAGACTCTGTTTATTTGCCCCTGCCACCTTTCTGATTCCCACCTCTGTGGCCCTTTTTGCCCCACTGGCCGTGGCCAGGTTCATGAAATTAATGGAGGCGATGATGATCAGGAACAGGGCAATGACCGAGAAGATGATCACCGAAGAGCTGCTTCCCCCCGGATTGATCTCATACTGCAGGTCCGATTCCAGGTGGATATCCTTCAGTGGCTGCATGAAATAGCCATATTCATTTCCCGCTACAAAAAACTCCTCCATGGTCATTCCAAGCAGCTCCTCCAGCTGCGGCCCCATATACATGGCTATCAATTCAGGAAACTTCGCTTCAAGCATTCCCGGATCATAATCCTTGCGGAGCCGAATGTAGGTATAGCTGTTGTTACCAAGCCACTGTGTGACTTCCGCCAGGTAGATAGAGGTCATCGAGCCCAGCATGTTGAAATGGAAATGGGAATTCTCCGGAAATCCTTTCACCACACCGGTGATCTCAAACTCCTCTTCCCACTGTCCCACCTTGAGCACTCTTCCAACAGGATCTTCATTCCCGAAATACTTCATTGCACTCTCCTCGGTAAGCACAACAGTATTGGGACGATTCAGCATTGTGGCCGGATCACCATACACAACAGACGCAGTAAAAACATTGAAGAATGTGGAATCAGCATAGTAGAAATTCTCCTCGATGAATACATTTTCACCATGCCTCACAATGGGATCGCCATCAAAGGTGAACAGCCTTGTAAACTCTTCCACCTCCGGAAAATCAGACTTCAATGTGGCTCCTATGGGCGCATTGGAGAGGGCGGCCTCCATCTCCGTGCCCTGCAGCTTCCCCCTGACACAGATCCGGTAAATCTCCCTGAAATGCTCGTTGTGCCGGTCAAAACTCAGCTCATCCAGTACGAACAGAAGGATCATAAGGGAACTGGTAATGCCGATGGCCAGACCCAACAGATTGATCAGTGTATAGACTCTGTTCCTCCATGCGTTGCGGAACGCAATTAACACAGTATTCATTATCATGACAGCTCAATTTTAACGGGCTATCTTCACACGGAGTAAGTGGTGGTTGGTTCAGGAATCTTTCCTAAATTGGCTTCAATTTAATAAAAACCATCCGAATGAAGTTATATCCATCCAATTCTTTGCGAAAATTGATCCTTTCAGCAGCCATACTCCTGCTCACTTTAGAATTATATTCCTGCACCATCATTGCCGTTGGAAAAGGCGCATCGGCCGACGGATCGGTCATTGTATCGCATACCGACTGTGGGCCGGACAACAGGATCAGGGTAGTTCACGGCCAAACCTTCGAAAAGGGTGCGATGGCACCGGTATACTGGGGTATCCAGGAGATCAACCGCCCACTGGACGATTTCGGAGAGGTGCTCGGCCACATCCCACAGGTAGAGCGTACCTACACCTATTTCCATTCGGCCTATCCACATATGAACGAGCACCAGCTGGCCATTGCTGAAAGCACCACCAGTCAGCGCGATGAGCTCAGGGTAGATTTGGCCCTGTGCAAACAGATCATGACAGTAGAGCAGGCACAGGCTTTTGCCCTCCAGCGCTACACATCGGCCAGGGAGGCCACAGCTTTTATCGGCCACCTGATGAGTACTTACGGTTTTCTCCCCTCATGTGTGGGTGAATCGGAGACCCTGGTGATTGGCGATACCGAAGAGATATGGATTTTCGAGGTATTCAGTGTGGGATCGGACTGGGAACCTGAAAGCGGGGAACCCGGTGCCATATGGGCTGCACAACGTGTGCCGGATAACCATGCACTTGCAGTAGCCAACTGGAGCATTATCAAGGAGATTGACCCTTCTGACAAAGAGAGTTTCATGGTCTCATCCAATTACATGCAGGTGGCCATCGACCATGGCTGGTACGATCCGGAAGGTTCAAAACCCTTCATCTGGCAGGATATCTATGCCCCCACCGGACGGGAGTGGGTCACAAGCCGCCTCTGGTTGTTCTACAGCACCTATGCCCCTGGTTATAGCGATTGGCCCAAACGAAGCCTGGAGGATGGCCACATGATGGGATACAACCAGTACATCCAGTATGTGGAACCCCTCTCTATCTACCCCACCTCGGTGGAACCAGAACGGAAAATTTCAGTCACCGATGTGATGGCCTTCCAGCGCTCCACCTTTGAAGGGACCATTTATGACAAGACCGAGGATTACGACTGGTATGTACCCGATGGCAAAGGGGGAATGAAGAAAAGTCCGCTTGCCACCCCATTCCCCAGCAAGGATATGCGCGAACTGCTGGATATCAACAACCGCAGGAATGTAGCCAGGCCCCAGGGATTCTACGGTATGATCGCGCAGCTGAGGGGATGGCTGCCCGACCCCATCGGCGGGATCTACTGGGTCTTTCTTGATAACGCCTATACCAGTCCCTATGTCCCCATCTACGCCGGAACACAGGAGACCGCCACCTGCTACAAGAATTTCGATCCCACCACCTACAGCAACCGGTCGGCATGCTGGGCCATCGATTTTGTGGACAACCTGCTCTACCTGAAGTGGCAGGAGGCCATTAAGGATGTGTGGGAGGTACGGGATCCTTACGAGGAACAGCTTTTTGCCGAAAGGGATAGCATAGATCAGGAGGCCCTGAAACTATACACCAGGGGAGCCGGAGAAGCGCTGGAATACCTGACAACATACTCCAATGGCAAAATGGAAGCGGTGCTGGAGATGTATAACGGACTGCACGACCAGCTCATTGTGAAGTACAGCAACAGCCGGTAATGGTGACTGGTGAGGGTGACTGGTGACTGGTGAGGGTGAGGGTGAGGTGACTGGTGATTGAACGATCTCTTTATGAATAAACTGATAAAGATCCTCCTGTGTCACAATTGTGCTACATCCTTCGAAAGGGATCTGGATTATCGCTCCTGCAGCAACTGCTTTGCCTGCACAGGTTGTGAGATATACAGCTGTCCGGTCTGCGGTACTGAACTGATTGTCAAGCCAAAGAAGGAGAGCTAGCCATCCAGTGAATTCTTATGCTTTTTGTGGATCCGCTGTTTATGCTCAGTCTTCATGTGCATCATATTCGAATAGAGGATCACAATGGAGGCAATACCGGCCAGGGCAAGTACATAGACAAGCAGGTTGCCGTAAGGCACAAGAAAATAGAATACAACGATCACCAGGGTTACCCAGACCCCGGCACACCAGGGGCATGTAATAATGGAGCTTATTGTACCGATAAGGTAGAGGTTCTCCCGTTTTTTCAGTGCATCCCTGAAATACTTAAAGATCTGTTCAAACACCAGGATACGGGTCATCCGGAAAGAGGCAAGGATGATCACAATGGCCTCTTTAAGGGTAATCTCTTCAATATCGACACCGCTCTTTTCGAGAAAGTAGCCTACCAGCACCACCATACCAAAGAAGAAGAAGGCTGACCAGAAGTTCCACGACAGATGTTTGCGTTCATTCATAACAGAATCTTTCTATGCAGTAGCAATATACAAAACAATTTCTTTCATTGAAGATATCAATTATTGTCATATTTTTGATGAAGCACATGTTCAGCAAAGAGGAGGCAAAAGCATTACGGCAGGATTTTTGGGACCGGTTTAAGACCATGTCTGCCAGGAGGCGTGCCCGAAAGAGACTGCCGGGAAACTGGATCCTGACACAAACAGGTGTCAAGGCACTGAACCTTCGGTTTCATGTGGACAGGGAGGTGGCGCAGGTTGGTATTGACCTGGAAACCAGAAATATGGACAAACGGCTTGAGCTATATGAAAAGCTCGAGTCTGTTAAGAAAATCCTTGAAACAGCCATGGGGGGAGCGATGACATGGGAGATAGAATACATCCGTGAAAACGACAAATCGGTCAGCCGGATCTATGTGCAACTGGAGGGGGTCGATATTTACAACCGTGACACCTGGGCAGAGGCACACCGGTTTATGTTCGAAAAGATGATGAAGCTTGAGGAGTTCTACCGGGAATACAGGGATTTCTTCAAATACGGGTAGTTCTTTTCCTGAATCAGAACCATTTAAAAGAGGATGATCCTGTAATTAAAAATGAGATGATACACTGCATTAAGATCTGTCTGACACTCCTGCTGTCAGGATTCATGGTCCACCCCTGCACGGTCAGGGCCCAGGAGCTGAGTCAACATGTTGACCGTCCGCCGGCTGTTGCGGGCTCATTCTACCCGGGAGGTAAAGCAGCACTGGAATCAAAGCTTAACGAGCTCTTTTCCAATGCCGCGCCAAAGGATATGGAAGGCCGGATCCGCTTCCTGATCGTTCCCCATGCAGGCTACAACTACTCAGGTCATGTGGCAGCTTCAGGTTATAAGAGTATTCCAAAAGATGCCGGTTACAAGAACATCTTCATCATTGCATCCTCCCACCGGGAATCTTTCGAAGGAACTTCTGTCTATTCCAGGGGAGGCTACCTGACCCCACTGGGAAAAGCAGAGGTGAACCGCAACATTGCACATGAGCTGATTGAGAACAACCAAGGGATCCGCTTCAATCCAAAGGCCCATGACCGGGAGCACAGCATCGAGGTGCAGGTGCCGCTGATCCAGCACCATTTTAAAAATCCCCCTCCCATTGTTCCCATTGTGATGGGCTCCTCCTCGGTGTCAGCAGCAAGGGAGCTTGCCACAGCACTTTACCCCTATTTTACTCCTGAGAACCTGTTTGTGATCAGTTCCGATTTTTCTCACTATCCCAGTTACAAAGATGCGGTCAGGATCGATAAAATTACGGGAGATGCCATCCTCCAGAACAACCCAAAAAGATTCTACAATACCCTTCGCACCAACAGCAACTCAGGCGTGAAAAACCTCTCCACCCCCTGCTGTGGATGGAGTTCTGTATTAACCCTGCTCTATATGTCCGAAAAGAAGGAGCAGATCTCCGTCACGCCTGTATTGTACCAAAATTCAGGAGATACCCCCATCGGGGATAAAACCCGGGTGGTGGGATACTGGGCCATTGCCGGACACGAGGCCATTGAGGATCTGTTCATTATGAATAACATGGAAAAGGAGGCCCTGCTGGCCATTTCGCGGGAGACCCTGGAATCGCTCCTGACAACAGGTGAAGTTCCGAAGATCGCCGCTGAGCACTTGCCAGAGATCCTGAAACAGCCTGCAGGCGCTTTCGTCAGCCTCTATAAACACGGACAACTGCGGGGATGCATTGGCAATTTCTTTCCCGATGATCCCCTCTACAAGGTGGTTCAGGACAGGACCGTTGCTGCAGCCACCAGGGACACCCGCTTCTACCCTGTGGATGAAGTTGAGCTGGAAAATATAACCATCGAGATCTCTGTGCTGACACCACTGCGGAAGATCGAATCCATTGATGAGTTCGTACTTGGAAAACACGGGATCTATATACGAAAAGATGGGAAATCAGGCACTTACCTACCCCAGGTAGCGGCACAAACCGGTTGGGATCGTGATGAGTTCCTGGGACACTGTGCAAAAGACAAAGCGAAGATCGGGTGGGATGGCTGGAAAAGTGCCGACCTCTTTGTCTACGAGGCCATCGTCTTTGGAGAACCCCACTAACCAACCTGGAAACCTGGAAACCTGCTAACTTCCTAACTTGGTAACTAACATGAGAGGTCCCTATCACATGATTCCCATCGGCATCCTGCTGATACTGATCTACCTGGGAAGCCTGTTATCGGTACGGTTGCAACTGCTGGAGCTGACACGTCACAAACGGATATGGAATCTGCTCCTGCTGGTTTTTTTTCTCTCTGTATCATTGCTGGGGCTGTTCCTGGCCATCAGGGTCAACTACAAACTGAATATACCATGGGTAGACCAGGTGATGCAATGGCATGTGGAGCTGGGGGCCGGGATGACGTTTGTGGCCATTTTTCACCTCACCTGGCACCTGGGTTATTACAGGAAGGCCCTCTCAGAAAGAGGTGAAGTCCGGGAGAAAGTACAGCTCGCCCCTTTCCTGGAGTACAATCCGCTTCAGGTCAGAACCCTCTTTTTGCTGCTTGGTTTCATCACCATGATCACCCAGCTGGTCCTGATCAGGGAGTATATCAAAACCCTTCATGGAAATGAACTGGTGATCGGTCTGTTCCTTGCCATCTGGATGGTGGTGACAGCGGCAGGTGCAGGGGCCGGTGCGCGCTACGGAGCAAAGATGACAGGCCCCACGCTGTTGAAATCGATGCTATTGCTGGCCGGATTCCCGCTGGTTATCTATCTTCTACTGGTTATTATAACCCGGCTTATTCTTCCTCCCGGATTTGTCCCCGGGATCCTCTCCTCCCTCAGCATGATGTTGCTGATCTTCCCCTTTACACTGGGTTCCGGGTTCCTGTTTTCCTATTTCGCCCGGGCAGTGAAGGGTGTGAAAGTCGATGCAAAGTTCTATATGCTTGATTCGCTGGGTGCGCTGGCCGGCGGCCTCCTGTTTGGCCTCTTCCTGGTGTTTTTCCTGAACAACCTCCAGGTCATTGTGCTGCTTCTCCTGGTTACAACCATTGCACTGGTACTCATTTTTAAATACCCCGTGAGCCGTACAATGCGCACTATTCTCATAGGATCGGGTACCATTCTTCTGGGAATTTCCCTGTTGAATGAGGTGACGAACGGAATTGAAAGTCTGCGCTTTAAGGGTGAAACAGTGCTGGAAAGCAAAGATACACCTCATGGGAACCTCTCTTTTACTGAAAGGGAGGGTCTGATCACCGGCTACCTGGACAGGAACCCGGTTGTAAGTTCATATGAACCTGCTGTTTGTGAGGAACAGGTTCACTATCCTTCTCTTCAGCACCCCGACCCCACCTCATTCCTGCTGATTGGCGGAGGTTTGTCGGGCCTGGATGCTGAAATCTCAAAATACAGGCCTTCAACATTTTACTATTGCGAATCCAACCGCTGGATGTACAGGATGGGCCAGAGGCACATGCCTGCCTCAGGAAAGCACCGTTACATCGATGTGGATGGGAGAAGCTGGTTGGCGGCAGACGATACGACAAGGTACGATGTGATCATCTCCACTGCCGGTGAACCGCTCACACTGGGCTGGAACAGGTATTTTACCATCGAGTTTTTCCGACTGGCAGCATCCCGGCTCAATCCGGGGGGGATTTTCAGTCTCCAGCTGCCTGCCGGAGGCAGCTATGTCAGTGAAACAGGTAGTAAACAGCTTGGAATCACCTACAAGACCCTGAAGAGGGTGTTTGACCATGTGACCATTGTCCCCGGCTATGCAACCTACTTCCTGGCTTCGGACCGGCCCCTCTCACTGGACATTCCCGGACTGCTGGAGAAGAGATCCATACCCACCACCTATGTACATCCGCACTACATAGATGCTTCCAGGCTTCTTTTCGAGAGTGACATCCTGATAGAACGGGTCGCTGACTACAACGGCAGGATCAACAGCGATCTTCACCCGGTACTTTTTTTTAAGAGCATTGTTTCCTGGAATTTACAAACAGATGGTAATAGATTGATATTCATTTTTTTACTGAGTTTACTTATACTGTTACTTCTTCTTATATCTTATTCCCGCAACAACACCAGTATGTTTGTGGCAGGTTTTACCGGGGCCGGAATGCAGATCGTCCTGATCATGGTGATGCAATCTTTCTACGGCTTTGCATACCTGGTTACTCCACTGATGATCACTCTCTTTATGGGTGGACTCGTTGCCGGAACAGTGCTCTGGAGGGTTGTCTGGAAAGAGCCCTCTGTTACAAAAAACACCGGATTGATGTGGATCATGGCCCTGGTGGGGGCTGTAGCCGTAATCCTTCTAAAAAACGAGTCGGTTTTCAGCGAGCGCTGGATCGGGATGGCTGTTTTGGGAGGGCTGAACCTCATATCCGGACTGCTGGTGGGGTCAGTATACGGGATGGTGCTGGCCCGCTCGACCGCTGATGTGGCATCCGGTGCCGGAAAACTATACAGTGCCGACCTGGCAGGAGCAGCTATGGGAAGCCTGATCCCTCCCCTTTTTCTCGTTCCCTTGATCGGCGTATCAAATACCTTTATCTTGTTCTGTGGAATCAATGTGGCTGCCGGACTCTACATTAGTCTAAAGTTAAAAGGAGATGGATAAACGGGCTTTTCTCAGAACAGGGGTTTGCGGTGTGGCCGGTGCCATGCTCTGCCCGCTCCAACCGGTCTCCGGGATTGGCCGCATCCGCCGTGGCGGACCACCGTCAGAACCATGGAAGTGGAGCAGGGAGGCGATGTACCAGGTGGAGACTCCCAGGGGGATCCGTTGTCAGATCTGTCCCAATGAGTGCACACTGGGTGAGGGTGAACTGAGCGATTGCCGTAACCGCAGGGTATATAACGGTAAACTCTATACCATCGCATATGGAAATCCATGTGCCGTTCATGTGGATCCCATTGAAAAGAAACCCCTCTACCACTACCTCCCGGGATCCTCTGCATTCTCAATTGCCACAGCCGGATGCAACCTGGCCTGCCTGAATTGCCAGAACTGGACCATCTCACAATCATCTCCGGAAGAGACCGAAAACTACGATCTGATGCCTGACCAGGTGGTCGCTAATGCCCTTAAGTACAGCTGTTCGAGCATCGCCTACACCTACTCCGAACCAATCACCTTTTACGAATATGTCTATGATACGGGGAGACTGGCTCATGATGCAGGCATCAAAAATATCCTGGTTTCGGCCGGCTATATTCATCCCGAACCGTTGATTAACCTGTGTAAAGTTCTCGACGGAGCCAACATCGACCTGAAATCGATGGATGACTCCCTCTACCTGAAACTGAATGCCGGTAAACTTGAACCTGTACTCACCGCACTGAAGATATTGAAGGAGCAGGGCGTCTGGCTGGAGATCACAAACCTGGTGGTCCCCTCATGGACCGATGACCTGGATATGATCAAACGGATGTGCAACTGGCTGGCCTCCAATGGTTTCGATGATACGCCCCTGCACTTCAGTCGTTTCCACCCCAAGCACAAGCTTCAGCGCCTTCCCTCCACCCCGGTCAGGACCCTGGAACGTGCAAGGCAACTTGCCATTGCTGAAGGGTTAAAGTATGTCTATATCGGTAACGTCCCCGGAAACAGCGCCACAGATACCCACTGCCCCTCCTGCAACCAGGTGGTGGTTGAACGTACCGGGTATACAGTGAGCAAAAACCAGCTAACGGAGGAATCAACATGCAGCCACTGCAACACAACGATCAATGGAGTATGGAAATGAACCGCTTTACAACAGAGGTGTTAACTTACTATGAGAATAGCATTAACGCTGCCATTGATCTGTTTTACATTAATAATTAGTGCACAGGATACCATCATTATGAAACCAGACCAGTATAACAAACTCACTGAATTTGAACATCATGTAATCATCCAAAAGGGTACGGAAGAGCCATGGTCCGGAAAATACGTTAATCACAATGAAAAAGGGGTCTATGTATGCAAACAATGCAATGCCCCCCTTTACCGTTCCGATGACAAATTCGACAGTCATTGTGGCTGGCCTAGTTTTGATGATGAGATCATTGGGGCTGTGCAAAGGGAGAGAGATGCCGACGGAAAGAGGACGGAGATTATCTGTAACAATTGTAAGGGACATCTGGGCCATGTTTTTCTTGATGAGGGATTTACACAGAAGAATACCCGCCACTGTGTAAATTCAACCTCCATTGTTTTCATTCCGAAAGAGTGATCCGGTTGGCAGCACTCCCAATTTTTCCTATATTCACTTCTCCATTTCAATGAAAACTAATACTTAACCTAACTAAATAAGCATGGGAAAAGGTGATAAAAAGAGCCGGAGAGGTAAACTGTTCAGCGGATCATACGGAGTTCGGAGACCCCGAAAAAGGAGCCAGCCATTCAGCGTGGTTTCATCAACCAGGAAATCACCGGTAAAAGCAGCGGAGAAACCACTGGCGAAGAGCGCCAAAAGCCCCGCCCCGAAAAAGGAGCCGAAGAAGGTGGCCGAACCTGAAGTGGTTGAACCTGAAGTAGTTGAACCAACTGCAACTGAAGCGCCAGCCGAAGAACCCAAAGCAGCGGAGAAGCCTAAAGCGAAAGCTGTTGAGAAGCCAGCCGTGGAGAAGCCACAAACGAAAGCTGTTGAGAAACCTGCCGAAGAGAAGCCTGCCGGGAAAAAACCGGCTGCTAAAAAACCTGCTGCAAAAAAAGCAGCTCCGAAAACCGATAGCAAACCCAAAGAAGAACAGACCGACAAAAAGGAGTAGAGGGATGAGGGATGTTTGCCATACTTGATATTGAGACCACCGGGGGCAGTCCGGCATCCGAAAAAATAACAGAGATTGCGATCTTCTTCCACGATGGTCAAAAGATTGTGGATGAATGGTCTACATTGATCAATCCGGAAAAAAACATTCCCTATTTCATCACCGGACTTACCGGGATCACCAATGAAATGGTAGCCGATGCGCCCAGGTTTTACGAGGTGGCCAAAGAGATCGTAAACCGCACCGAGGGATACACCATTGTGGCTCACAATGCAAGCTTTGATTACTCCTTCATTAAGAGCGAGTTTAAGCGCCTTGGCTTCGAGTTTAACAGGAAAACCCTGTGCACTGTAAAGTTGAGCCGAAAACTGATTCCGGGACATAAATCTTACAGCCTGGGCAAGATATGCAAGGAGCTGGGTATTGATATCAACGACAGGCACCGTGCCGCAGGCGATGCACTTGCCACAGTAAAACTCTTCGAATTACTCCTTGAAAAGCAAAACGGAGATGGTGAAATCCCCCTGATCGCAGAGCCGGCAGGACGCTACAAGAACCTGAATGAGCATCTGACTGCAGAAAATATCGAAAACCTTCCTGAAGCTTGCGGTACCTACTATTTCTTTGACGAGGGAGAGCAGCTTCTCTACATTGGAAAGAGCAAGAACATCCGCCACAGGGTCCTCTCCCACCTGGGTAACGCCACTAAAAAAAGGGCGCTGGAGATGAAACAGAGGATTCACACCATCTCTTATGAACTTACAGGCAGTGAATTAATTGCACTTCTCAAGGAGTCCAGAGAGATCAAAGAGCAGAAACCGATGTACAACAGGGCACAGAAAAGATCTTCCTATTACTGGGGACTCTATACCTCCAGGGATGATTATGGATACATCACATTCAGGCTGCAGAAGATTTCAGAGACACCCGACGATCCGGTGACCACCTTCAACAATAAAAAGGAGGCAAGGGAGGCGGTTACACGCATGGTGGAAAAAAACTGGCTGTGCCAGAAACTCAGCGGATTGTACCAGACCGACGGGGCATGTTTTCACCACTCGATCAGGCAATGCAACGGAGCGTGTGTGCAGGCGGAAGCGGTCTCGGTATACAACAAAAGAGCCGAGGCACTGCTGGAGAGTCTGAAACTGGACCGGGGCAATCTGTTGATCATCGACCGGGGCAGGTCTGAAGATGAGCGCAGCCTGGTGAAGATCGAAAAAGGGATCTATATGGGGTACGGTTATATTTCTGTAAATGACACCTACCTGACTATAGACCAGATGCTTGAAAGCATTCATCCAGAACTGGATAACCGGGATATCAGGCAGATTCTTAAGAACTGGCTCAAGAGCAACAAGGTGGAGAAGATGCTCTACTATTAATTGCCATGACCGGCTAAGGCATCTCCTCCATCTCTTCAAGGTTCTCCATTCCGGGTATATCCAGGCCCGATGCAATACTCGAGAGGCTCTCCATGTCAATGTCGCCCTGGATGGCAATCAGTACATCATCCGAACCTCCGCTCACAATCAGCAGAAATTCAGTAATCTTCCCTCCCTCTTCCCTTGCCAGGAACAGCACCTCCTCCTCCTGATCCTTCACCTTCATCATCTCCTGGTATTCCGACCTGGGAAGCATTTTAAGCAACTCTTTGCCGAAGGATTCTGAATCGGCTCCATCCTGCGCCAGGATTTTAATAGAGCTGATCCCTGAGGTGGCCTTCTTGAATTCATCATATTCGGGATCATTCGATTCAAGGCTGCTCAACAGGTTGAACATATAACTGGAAATGTACACGGTGGTGTACCCCTCCTTTCCACTGTACTTATCAAAAATCTTGTCCACAGCTGAATTCTGACCAAATGCGGCCATGCCCAGCAGGAGAAACATCCCTGCAATTACTGTCCGTTTCATAATATATAGATTTATTAGTCTCATTTGTAACACTTTATGCTATTTACTTCATACTTTCCCCGGTTTGCGCCTCGTGAGGCTCTTCACCTAACGGCTCACCTCCTTCGGTGCGCTTTGCTCCAGTTCCACTAACTTCAGATTCCCCAGCAGACCCAGCTCATGGCTTCCCTTTTTGATCTTAGAGAGGGATTTCAGGTGTGCGGTTGTGGTTTTACTCACATGCTGTACATGTCTTAATTCACCGGATCCCTGGTTCAGTTTTACCGAAACGTACGCCAGGGTCCGCTTTGCCTCCTCGTATGCATCCATGGGATCTTCGTAGGTATCCATCACTTGTTGACTGGCAAACAGGGCCGGCCTGTCGGTCCGCAGGAAAAAAAGATAGACGGCGATCAATGCCAGCAATCCTGCAGCAAGACCGGAAAGTGAATAGAGCGATATCCGCTTTGTTCTCTCCTCTCTCCTCTCTTCGCGATCAATGGTATTCAGTATCTTCTTATTCAGGTCTCCGGGGAGAGGTACAGAACCACCTGTTGAAGCGAAGTTCTGAAACAGCTCCCTGTCAGGCAGGAGCTCTTCAGGAACAGTGGTGGAGGAGAAATAGTCCTGCAGTAATTTCTCCTCTTCCAGTGTGGTCTCACCCTGGTAGAACCTTTCGAGCATCAGCCCAATTTTCTCTAAGCTTTCCATGAGGAATATCTCTTTTCTAACATTTCACGCATCTGTTTTCTGGCCCTGGAGATGCTGACACGTATGGCGTTCACATTCATATTTACCATCTCTGCAATCTCCTCATACTCCTTCCCTTCCAGGTGCCTCAGGTGAATCAGTGACCGCTGTGGCTCGGGAAGTGCTGCGATCAGGGTGTGTATCACTTCAGCCTCCTCCTTTCTTTCCAGGCTTTCAGCTGGTGTCTCGGAAAATCCTGAGCCTTTGATCCGTTCATATTTCATTGCCTCCTGGTTTGTCTTCCTGCGCCGCAGGTAGTCCAGGCACAGGTTGCGGGTAATTCTGATGGAGAGCGCCTCAATGCTCCTGTATTTCTCCAGTTCTCCACGCATTCCCCACAGTTTCAGGTAGACCTCCTGGGCAATGTCCTCCGCCTCTTCCCGGCTCCCCATCAGGCGATAAGCCATCCGGAAGATCCGGTCACTGTACGGCATTACCAACAGCTTAAATTCAGAGGACTTCATATATTTCCAGTAATTCCAGGAACTTAAAGTTAATGAAACGAACATGAACTTTTTTGATTATAACTTTACAAAAGGATATAATTAAAATAAGTTCATGAGAGACCGAA
>JBDLIQ010000090.1:0-16349 GCA_039714775.1 Bacteroidota bacterium | reverse complement strand
AATCCTAAAACCTGTTTGTCATGAGAAACCTTCTCTTTCTATTGCCAGTTATACTGTCCCTCTCCGCCTGCTCGGGCGAAATCACTGACCTGGACAGATCCGGACTGAAAGGAGAAGTGAAGCGCATCACAGAGCACCAGTATGAAGCTTTTCATAAGGATGACCGGTGGACCGCCGGGAAACCGGTTATGTTCGGTCACCGCATCATGAACTATGACAAGGATGGGCTCTACATGAAGAGTTTTGTGCTGAGCGAAGGTGGTGATACCATTGGTTATACTACATGCAGGCATGAAGGGGGTGACCTGGTTGAAGAGACCTTCCACTCTGCAGATGGCCGGACCGCCAGGACCATTCTGGAACGTGTATCCGATGAACAGGTCAACTTCGAAATGTGGGAAGGGGAACGGCTCCATTACGAGGGGGCTAACTACTACGATTCAAAGGGAAGGACCGAAAAGCAGGCCCGCGTTGTAAACGGGGTTGAAGAGTTCAGTTATTACGTTTATGAAAAAGATCTGATGGTTGAGAGTTACCAGGAGAATGGTTCCGGCGTTCGTTCCGGCACCCAGATCTTTGAATACACCGAATTCGACGATAAGGGCAACTGGACCACCCGGTTGATCTACCTGACCAAAGACAAGATCGTTCCCGAGATGCTCACCAAGCGGGAGTACGAATACTATTAACAGTCTCCTAAAGTTCCAGCAAAAACTTTTCGGCCGATCCGGCTCCAAAGAGCAGACGGGTGGGCTCTTCGATGAACTCCTTCACTGCTTTCAGGAACCCCACCGAGTCTTTCCCGTCAATCACCCGGTGGTCATAGCTCAGTGCAATGTACATCATGGGCCTGACTACAACTTTCCCATCTATTGCCACAGGTCTTTCAATAATGTTGTGCATCCCGAGGATTCCCGACTGGGGTGGGTTGAGAATGGGGGTGGAGAGCATGGAGCCGTAGATTCCCCCGTTTGAGATTGTGAAGGTGCCGCCCGACATCTCCTTGATTCCCAGTCTGGCCTTCCTGGCACGGCCGGCAAGTTCGGCAATCTGTTTCTCAAGCTCTGCCAGACCAAGCACCTCTGCGTTGCGAACTACAGGGACCATCAGTCCCTTGTCGGTCTGCACAGCAATGCCAACATCGCAATAGCGGGGTGAGACCACCTCATCACCATCAAGGTAAGAGTTGACCGATGGGAAGCGCTTCAGTGCCTCGGTGACCGCTTTGGTGAAGAAGGACATGAAGCCAAGTTTGATCCCGTGCATCTCAACGAACTTCTCCTGGTGCTGTTTACGGATGGCCATCACTGCACTCATATCAGCCTCGTTGAAGGTGGTGAGCATGGCGGTTTCATTCTTCACAGCCACCAGCATCTGGCTGATCTTTTTACGTAGCTGGCTCACCTTTATCCGGTCCTCCTCCCGTGTGGCTTCCTGTTTTTGTGAGGGTAGGGCAGGGCCCTGCTGCATCACACGCTTCACATCGGATGCTGTGATCTTCTTCAGCCCGTTGATGATATCATCTACAGACAACCCCTCCTTCTCCATCATCTCCCGGGCCACCGGGGTGGACTTCACCTTTTGGTATTCAGCTTCGGGTTCCGGTCTCTTTGGGGAGTCCTGTTGAACCGGGCTCTTTTCAGCCGGGGCCTTCTCTTCAGCCGGCGTATCAGGCACCTCTACACTGGTGTCAATGGATGCCACCACGACACCTACCTCTACAGTCTCTCCCTCCTGAATCAGGATTTTGATCTGACCTGCCTGTTCGGCGATCAGGGGCAGGGTGGCTTTCTCCGATTCGATCTCTCCCACCTCCTGGTTCTTTGCTACCAGGGCTCCATCCTCTACAAACCAGGATGCAAGTTCAACTTCGGTGATCGATTCGCCGGGACTGGGTATTTTAATCTCCAGGGCCATGGTTATTTTGTTTTTGTTTTCTCTTTGTCGAAATAGTAGTGCTGCTTCAGGATCTCTTTACGGGAGCTTCCGACCATACATTGCAATCCGCAATAGACATTCTGCAATTCGCAGTCGCACTCCCTGAATACCTTGTCGATGATCTCTGTCTGACTGATCTCGTGGAGTTTGGAGAGACCGGTGGCCGGACTCCCGGAGGGTTGACGGGTGACAGCGATGATCTCTGTATCCTGCATGGCACTGCGGATGTGATACCATGCCCCCATGTTTTCCGGTTCCTCCTGCACCCAGAGGGTGAGCATGTTGTTCCTGTATTTTTTCAGGATGGCTTTTACCTGTTTTTCGGGGAATGGGAAGATCTGTTCCAGCCTCACCAGGGCGATGTCCCTGACACCCAGTTTCTCCTTCCTGGCCAGCAGGTCGTAGTAGACCTTTCCGCTGCAGAAGACCACACGGCGCACCTCATCCACATCGGTCCCGGTATCATCATACACCAGCTGGAATTTCCCCTTTCCCAGGTCATCCATGGAGGATACACATTTGGGGTGGCGAAGCAGACTCTTGGGGGTGAATACAATGAGTGGAACCCTGGACCCTTTTTTCATGTGGTTCCTGAGGGCGTGGAACAGGTTGGCCGGAGTGGTGGGATTAATGATGTGCATGTTGCTCCGTGCAGCAAGGTTGAGAAACCGCTCGATGCGGGCACTGGAGTGCTCCGGGCCCTGTCCCTCAAAACCATGCGGGAGGTAGAGGACCAGTCCGTTCATTACACCCCACTTCTCTTCACCGCTGGAGATGTACTGGTCAATGATCACCTGGGCCACATTGGTAAAATCGCCGAACTGCGCCTCCCAGATGGTCAGGTTACCGGGACATGCCATGGCATACCCGTACTCAAACCCCATGACGCCATATTCATTCAGGGGGGAGTTGAAGATGTTAAACGGGGCTTGTTTGTCCGTATCAATGTGTTTCAGAGGAACATAGACTTCGGTGGTCTCTTCCATTACCATGCCGGCATGCCTGTGGGAGAAGGTACCCCTGACCGAGTCCTGTCCGCTGATCCGTACCGGTCTGTTTTCAAGTACCATGGAGCCGTATGCGAACAGCTCCCCCAGGGCCCAGTCAATCCGGTTCTCATCCACCATCTTCGCCCGCTCCCGGACCAGCTTGATCGTTTTTTTGAAAAAAACCAGATCCTCTGGAAGTGTTGTTATCTTGCCGGCAATCCGGTCCAGGGTCTCTTTTGGAACACCGGTGTTCAGTGAATCCTCAAAATCGGACCTCTTCGCATACTCCATCCCCTGCCATTCTGCCTCCATGAACTGCTGGATGGTCACCTTCTTTTTCTTCCTGGCAGCCTCCAGCTGGCTCTCCATATACCCATCGAATTCAGCTTCAGCAGCAGCCACCTCCGTTTTATCCATAACGCCCTGGTCCATCAGCTCCCTGCTGTAGATCTCCATTGGATTCGGGTGACTTGCAATGGCTTTGTAGAGTGTGGGCTGGGTGAACCTGGGCTCGTCCCCCTCGTTGTGCCCATATTTCCTGTACGCAAGGATATCTATGAATACGTCGGTATGAAATACCTGCCGGTACTCGATGGCCATGCGGATCACATGAACGAGTCCCTCTACATCGTCCCCGTTCACATGCCAGATAGGAGCCTTGGTCACCTTCCCCACATCGGTGCAGTAGGTGCTTGACCGCCCATCCAGGTAGTTGGTAGTAAAACCTACCTGGTTGTTGATCACCAGGTGGATGGTCCCGCCCGTTTTGTAGCCTTCAAGCTCTGACATCTGCACCACTTCGTAGACTACGCCCTGACCGGCTATGGCGGCATCGCCGTGGATAATGATGGGTACGATCCTGTTCACATCTCCACCGTATATATGATCCATACGCGCCCTGGTGACACCCTCAATAATAGGAGCCGATGATTCCAGGTGGGAGGGGTTGGGGACAATGTTCAGGATCACGGTTTTATCTTCAGCGGTTCGGACCGTGTTGCCGTATCCAAGGTGGTACTTTACATCTCCCAGGCTGATGTGTTCTTCATAGAACTCCCCCTCGAACTCCTTGAAGATACTCTCCATCGGTTTTTTCAGCACATTGGCAAGCACGTTGAGGCGGCCCCGGTGGGCCATACCGATGTTGAATTCCATGACACCCAGCTGTGAACCCCGCTCCACCAGGTCGTTCAGTGCCGGCACAAGGGTCTCGGCCCCCTCCAGGGAGAACCGTTTCTGACCTACGAATTTTGTATGGATAAACCGCTCAAAGGAGACAGCCTCCTTCAGGTGACGGTAGATCTTTCTCTTTTCGTCAGGGGTAAAAACCGTCCGGTTCTGCCCCTTCTCGATACGCTCCTGCAGCCAGCTGATCTTCTCCGGCTTGCGGATGAACATATATTCCGATCCGATGTGTCCGCAATAGGTTCTTTTAAGATGGTCCACAATCTCCCTCAGAGGAGCCCTTCCGCAACCGATCTCCCTTCCCGCATGATAAAAGGTCTCCATGCTCTCTTCCGACAGACCATAATTCTCAAGGTCCAGCGTGGGAAAGTACTTGCGCCTGGTGCGCACCGGGTTGGTTTCGGTGAAGAGGTGCCCCCGTTTGCGGTAGCCGTTGATCAGGTTGATCACTTTGAACTCCTCGTCGAAGGTGAGCGATTCCGATTCCGGGTGACTGAAATCGCGCCTGGCCAGGTCAAATCCCTGGAAAAAATGGTGCCAGCTGGAATCTACCGAATCAGGATCCTTCCTGTATTTCTGGTAGAGCTCCTCAATGGCCTCCTGGCCGAGGCTTTGCAAAAACGATAGGTCGTCCATATTGCTACGCGTCGGGATTTAGATAGTAACAAACAGGTGCCCGAATTGTTTCTGATTTCCGCCTGTTTAACTGATATTGCTAAAGTGTTTCATAAACTGCATCCGTTCAAACACAGCGGGATCAGTTTCATATACTCCGGCAACTTTTCCCCTGAACTGGTCAATGGAATCAAAACCTTTGTCAGCCATCCACCCCTCCAGCCGTTTGAGCATTCTGCCGATCTGGTCCGGACCATTCTTATAGAGGGTCGATGCCACCTGTGTGACAGAAGCACCGGCCAGTAACATTTTGATCACCTCATCGCCGGTGTGAATACCGGTGGATGCTGCCAGGTCGCAATCAACCCGTCCTGACATGATGGCGATCCAGCGGAGGGTGTCGTGCATCTCTTCAGGTGTGGTGAAGATATTGCCGGTCGAGAGGGTAAGGTTTTCAATGTCGATATCGGGTCTGTAGAACCTGTTAAACATCACCATGGCAGCCACACCAGTTTCGGAAAGTGCTTTTAAGGAGAGGCCCATGCGGGTGAAGTATTTGCTGATCTTGATGGCCACCGGGATCTTCACAACGGAAAGCACCTGTTCAATGATCCTGAAGTAGGCCTTTTCAAACTCTTTGTTTTTAAAATCGGCCGGATTCAGGAAGAGATTCAGCTCCAGGGCATCGGCACCTGCCTCCTCCATCTTTTTGGTAAAGTGGGTCCAGTCCTCGCCGGAGATGCAGTTGATACTGGGAATTATTGGTATTGACACCTCTTTTTTCGCATCAGTAATAAGCTCCAGGAACTTGCCCAGGTTATCCTCCCGGATGTGGAGGTCAATATAATCCAGGGTTTCAGAGAGATCCGAATAGATCAACGAATCCTCTTCGGCCTCTTTTACCCGTTGATCTGTTTCACGAACGATCTCCTCCTCAAAGATCGATTTGAGAACCACGGCTCCCGCTCCGCTCTTCTCCATGGATATGATTCCGTCCAGTGTTCCCGTTAATCCGCTGCTTGCAGCGATGATGGGATTTTTCAGTTTCAATCCCATGTACTCAGTAGAAAGATTCCTCATCTGTTATTGCTGTTTGAAGTAAAAGTAAGAAAAAATTGAAATCAGATTTTTTTCATGTAATTTCGCATGTCTTTTATATACCCTGAAACCCTGTTATGTATGAACAGAATAGTTGAAAAAGAGTTTTTTTCCGAGGCAGTTGTTAAACTGGTCCTGGAGGCACCACAAATCGCAAAGCGCCGTAAAGCAGGTCACTTCGTGATTGTAAAGAGCGGTGAGAAGGGAGAGCGGATACCCCTTACCATTGCTGAGGCCGATGTTGAGAAAGGGACCATCACCATTATTATCCAGAGGGTGGGGGTTACATCTGCCAAAATCTGCTCCCTTGAGGTGGGCGACATGATCACCGATGTGGTGGGTCCCCTGGGGAAACCAACACACATTGAAAAGGTGGGTACCGTGCTTGCTACCGGGGGTGGGGTCGGCGTGGCTCCCCTGCTGCCCATTGTTGAGGCGTTCAAGCAGGCAGGAAACCGGGTCATTACCGTTCTGGCTGCCCGGAAGAAGGAGCTGATCATTCTCGAGGAGCAGATGCGCCGGCATTCCGATGAGGTGGTGATCATGACCGATGACGGTTCATACGGAAAGAAGGGTCTGATCACACATGGCATGGAGGAGATCATCAAACGAGAGAAGGTGGACCTGGCAGTGACTGTCGGTCCGGCCGTTATGATGAAATTCGCTTCGATGCTTACCGGCAAGTACAACATTCCCACAGTGGCCAGTCTCAATACACTGATGGTGGATGGTACGGGTATGTGCGGAGCCTGCCGTGTGACGGTGGGAGGAAAGACACAGTTTGTCTGTGTGGACGGACCCGAATTCGACGCCCACGAGGTCAATTTCGATGAGATGCTGTTGCGGCTCGACTCCTACAAGCCCTCTGAAGCAGAGGCATATGAAAGTTTCCTTGATCATAACCCCAAATCGTAGCAGCCATGGCAGAAGTTTCAGAATATTTGAAGAAGGAGCGGGAACAGGAGTGGCGTGTGGTCCTGCGTGGAAACCTGAAAAACAAAGAGAGGACACAGCTTGAACGGGTTTTCATGCCCGAACAGGATCCTGATACAAGAAACAAGAATTTCACCGAAGTGAATTCCGGACTCCTGGAGAAGGAGGCGGTCCTGGAGGCGCAGCGGTGCCTCGATTGTGTAAACCCCACCTGCATTACAGGTTGTCCCGTGGGTATCAACATTCCCAAGTTTATCAAGAAGATTGAATCGGGCGAATTCCTGGAATCGGCCAGGGTGCTGAAAGAGACCAATACCCTTCCCGCGGTATGCGGACGGGTCTGTCCCCAGGAGGTACAGTGTGAACAGGCATGTTTCTATACCCAGAAGCTAAACAAACCACCTGTGGCCATTGGCTTCCTGGAAAGGTTTGCTGCTGATTTTGAACAGAACAGCGGCAAAATGTCGGTTCCCGAAATTCCAGAGAAAAACGGAATCAAGGTGGCCTCTATCGGATCGGGTCCTTCCGGACTGGCATTTGCGGGAGACATGGCTAAAATGGGCTATGACGTGACTGTCTTTGAAGCGCTGCATGAGATCGGTGGTGTGCTGAAGTATGGAATTCCCGAATTCAGGCTCCCCAACCGGATCGTGGATGTGGAGATCGATGTGCTTGAGAAGATGGGGGTGAAGTTTGTGAAAAATTTCATTGTGGGTGCCACGGCTTCCATTGATGATCTGAAGAGGGAGGGATTTAAAGCCTTTATGGTGGGGAGCGGTGCAGGACTGCCCAACTTCATGAACATTCCCGGTGAGAATTATATTGGGATCTACTCATCCAATGAGTACCTGACCCGGGTGAACCTGATGAATGCAGCAGATCCGGAATATGACACTCCGGTGTTGAGCGGTAAAAGGGTGGCCGTGATTGGTGGAGGCAATACCGCCATGGATGCGGTAAGAACCTCCAAGCGGCTTGGTGCGGAACGCTCCATGATCATCTACCGGAGGTCCATTGATGAGATGCCTGCACGGGTCGAGGAGATCAAACATGCCAAAGAGGAGGGGATTGAGTTCATGAATCTGCACAATCCGCTGGAGTATTATGCGGATGAGAAGGGCAGGGTAAACAGGATGAAGCTACAGAAGATGAAGCTTGGGGAGCCCGATGCTTCAGGCCGCCGCAGGCCAATTCCCATTGAAGGTTCGGAATTTGTCATTGAAGTTGACACTGTGGTGGTGAGTGTGGGTGTTTCACCCAATCCGCTGATTCCCCAGAGCATGAAGGAACTGGAGGTCTCTAAATGGGGGACCATCAAGGTGGACCAGGATACCATGCACAGTACGGTAACCGGTGTTTTTGCAGGTGGAGATATTGTCCGGGGCGGTGCCACGGTGATCCTGGCCATGGGCGATGGAAGAAAAGCTGCTGAGGCCATGGACCGGCATTTGAAACAAATGGAATTGGGGAATTGAACATAGTTTCCTGAAGATTGTTGAGGGTATATTGTATTTCATAATCGAAAAAAAATCCAATAGATGACTATCGGAGTTCTGAAGGAGGGCAATGGTGAGAACAGGGTGGCGCTGCTTCCCGAACACGTTGCCTCCCTGGTAAAAAAAGAGTTCAGGGTACTGGTGGAGAAGGGTGCAGGAAAGAGCTCATATGCAGGTGATAACACCTATGCCGAAGCAGGGGCTTCCATCGGGGAGAGGGCAGCAGTCCTGAAGGATGCTGACCTGATCATGTCTGTCCATCCGCCGAAGGATAAGCTTCCAAAGGGAAAGGCTCTGATGGCCGTACTGGGTCCGCTGTCAAACAAGGCTGCCGTGGATAAATTGGCCAGTGAGGGGGTAACCTCATACAGTCTGGATATGATCCCCCGTTCTACACGGGCACAGGCTGTTGACGTGCTTTCATCCATGGCCACTGTTGCGGGATATAAAGCTGTACTTGTTGCTGCAGCAGAATTGCCCGGTTTCTTTCCAATGTTCATGTCGGCATCAGGGACAATTAAACCCTCCAGGATATTGATCCTTGGAGCAGGAGTGGCGGGATTACAGGCATTGGCAACAGCACGTAAACTTGGTGCTGTTGTGGAGGTGTTCGATGTTCGTTCTGCAGTGAAGGAGGAGGTGCTGAGCCTGGGAGGTAAGTTTGTTGAGGTGGAAGGCGCGAAAGATGATGCATCGGCCGGTGGCTATGCAGTGGAGCAGACCGAGGAGTACAAGCAAAAGCAGGCCGAGCTGATACAGCAGCATGCCATCCAGTCTGATGTGGTGATCACCACGGCACAGATTCCGGGAAGAACTGCCCCGGTCCTGATCCAGAAGAAAACGGTTGAATCGATGAAACCGGGGTCGGTGATCATCGACCTGGCCGCATCTACAGGGGGCAACTGTGAGCTTACGAAAAACGGTGAGAAGGTGGTTCATAACGAAGTGACCATTATAGGAAACTCAAACTTTGCCTCTACTACACCATCCGATGCCAGCAAGATGCTTGGTAAGAATTACCTCAATTTCCTTGACCTGATGATCGGCGAGGATGGAAAACTGAACCTGGATGTGGATGATGAGATTGTGCAGCATACATGTATTACCCGTGATGGTGAGGTAGTCAACGAAAGGGTGAAAGGCGTACAATAGAACCAATGAATAATTAAGAGATATGGAAACCGTATTACAGTTCTTCTATACAAACAAAGAGGCTATTTTCATCATTGCCCTGACCATTTTCCTGGGGCTTGAGGTGATTTCAAATGTGCCTTCGGTACTGCATACCCCGTTAATGTCGGGGGCCAATGCCATCAGCGGGGTGATCATTATCGGGGGAATCATCCTGGTGGGTCATGCCGACCTGGCCAACCTGGGAGCGGGATCAAACTTGCTGAACCTGGTGCTGGGGATCTTTGCCCTGCTGTTTGGGACACTCAATGTGATAGGTGGATTTGTGGTTACTGACCGCATGCTTGAAATGTTTAAAAAGAAGAAAAAATAGGTCCGGATCATGAATACACTTAATATTACAAACGGAGATATCATCCTTGAATTTATCTACCTGGTTTCGGCACTCCTGTTCGTTGTCGGCCTGAAGCTGCTTAGCAGCCCGGATTCTGCCCGACGGGGTAACCTCTGGGCAGGAGCCGGAATGATCATGGCCATGATTGCCACCTTGGTGCTTCACCGCGACGGGGCCGGAATTGGCATAAAAGGTGCCAACCTGGCTATTATCCTTGGAGCCATTGCTATTGGCGGTGTGATAGGTGGTGTGATTGCCAGGAAGATTAAGATGACAGCCATGCCGCAGCTGGTCTCCTTTTTCAATGCAACGGGAGGGGCAGCTTCTGCGCTGGTTGCACTTATCGAGTTTTCAAATCCTGAGAACCAGTCCACTTCGGTGACCCTGCTAGGGCTGATCATAGGAAGTATTGCTTTTAGCGGAAGTATGATTGCCTATGGGAAGCTGAATGGCAACATAAAAGATATTTTCTCTAAGTGGATGACCTATATCAACCTGGTGATCCTTGCCGGAGTTCTGTTCCTCCTCTTCTTTATCCTCTTTGGAGGAGCACCCGCTGAAACCAGACAGGTACTTGTTTATGTTCTGCTTGCCGTTTCACTGGTGTACGGGGTCAGTTTTGTGATGCCCATCGGGGGTGCAGACATGCCGGTAGTAATCTCCCTGCTCAATAGCTTTACGGGAATTGCAGCTGCAATGGCAGGATTTATCTACCAGAACCAGGCAATGATTCTGGGTGGTATTTTTGTCGGAGCCGCCGGAATGATCCTTACCCTGCTCATGTGCAAGGCGATGAACCGCTCACTGATCAATGTGATCATCGGAGCCTTTGGGGGTGGCGGAGAGGCTGTGGACCGGGAGAAAGGAGTTGTTAAGGAGATATCGGCGACAGATCTGGCTGTGATGCTGAATTACAGCAGCAAGGTGGTTATTGTGCCGGGGTACGGACTGGCAGTGGCCCAGGCACAACACATCTGCAGCGAGATGGACGAGCTGCTTGAATCCAATGGCGTGGAGGTGAAGTATGCCATCCACCCGGTGGCCGGAAGAATGCCAGGTCACATGAATGTTCTTCTTGCAGAGGCAGATGTGCCATATGAAAAACTGGTGGAGATGGATGAGATCAATCCCGATATGGCCAAAACCGATGTGGTTGTGGTAATCGGGGCCAACGATGTGGTGAATCCCGCTGCACTGGATGATCCCTCCAGTCCCATCTACGGAATGCCAATTATCAAGGTGCATGAAGCCAAGAATGTGATCGTGATGAAACGGGGCATGGGCAAAGGATATGCCGCCATCGAGAATTATCTCTTCTACGCCGACAACACCCGGATGTTTTTCGGAAGCGCCAAAGACTCACTTCAGAAGCTGGTTGGAGAGATTAAGGCACTGTAGTTTCACCCAATTGTTAAAAGGTGCCGCATCATGCAACGTTGCGGCATTTTTGCTGGTCTACAGCACTATTGATCCTGAAAATCTGATTATTCATCAAATTTTGATCATTGGATGGTCAATGTTAATATTCTGCCGGGTTCAGAAGATATAAAACATGGATGAATATGTTACTTTTGGAACACCCCTGACAGTTTTGAATTTACATTTCCATAATAGCGGGATGCCGGAATAACCATAGTGAGGATCTGCAGGCAAAATATAGTACATAAACGAAGTAATTTTGTGAGGTTTGCCACTCGCTTTGGAGTTGTCTCCATTGTTCTCATTAATCTCCACGTACTACTCTATTCGCAGGACACTTATACTTCGGCTCAATCAGGTATTTGGGCCAGTCCTGCAACCTGGTCAGGTGCTGCAGGTACTCCGGGATCCAATGACAATATCATCATCCTGGATGGGCATACTGTAAGCATTGCTACAGGAGGTGGTGAGAGTGTAATCGATGTCACCATTAATGCAGGTGGTGTTCTCGACATGCAGAACAGGACTTTGGCTGTCAGTGGTTCTTTTATTGTTGATGGAACAGTCACCTCGGATGATAATTCAGCCAAAGATCTTGATTTCAGCGGACCCACACTGGGTGGTACCGGTATCATTGCCATCAATGATAATAACCGCTATTTCAATATTGGCTCCAATGTTTCAATTCTCTCTACTACAAACCTGAGCCTTTTTGGAAATATTCAGATCCAGAATAGTGTAACGGTCACCAACAACGGTCACATTGAGGTGTATGGTACACTGGATGGCGACAATACCACCAGTTCTGTATGGACCAACGCTGCCGATGCAGAACTGGAGGTCAGAGGTACATTGCTGAGCACAGGTGTTCTGAATGCTTCAGCAAGCGGCAATACAGTTACATTCATTGAGGAAGGAATCCAGTCTGTCAAAACCCCTGCCTCCTCAACCTATTATAACCTTGTGATTTCCGGGACCGGGACAAAGACCATCAGCAATAACCTGACGATCAGTCATGATATCTCCATCTTGTCCGGAACTCTTGATTGCAATGGAAATGACCTGACAGTGGGTGGTGACTGGACCAATGAGGGGGATTTCACTGAGGGTACAGGTACTGTAACATTTAGCGGAACTGCTGATCAGTCTATCGAAAATGCTTCAGGTGAAGTATTTTATGATTTGACTGTAAACAAAAGTTCCGGTCTGCTGACACTTGATGGGAATGTGCAGACCACCACTACATTGACCATGACAGCAGGGGTGATTGATGCCGGAAGCAATACCCTTACCCTGGGGTCTGGTCTGGCCACCCCGGGAACACTCACCTACACCTCCGGGCACATTAATGGTCTGTTTGAACGGTGGATCAATTCGGTTGGAACCTATACATTTCCTGTAGGTTCTTCAACAAATGACCAGTCCGTTGACATTACGCTGAATGGAATTCAAACGGGCGGATCATTGATCGCAAAGTTTTACGATTCAGCTCCCGGCCATGCAGATCTTCCCCTGTTCGATAGCCCCGATTCCGTATTCAATGAGTTTGTTGATGGATACTGGAGCATTGATGAGGGCAATGGATTTAATCTGGGCGGCTCCAATGATTATAGTCTAAACCTGGACGCGAATGGTTTCTCCTCGTTCACCATTGATGGATCAACAAGGGTGTTAACAAGATCTGACGGGGGGAGTGCATGGAGTGCAGAAGGATCCCATATTTCAGCAACTGGTTCAATTGCTGAGAGGTCCGGTCTCTCTACACTGCCGGCCGAGTATGCCCTGGGTGATACGACTAACTGTACACGACCATCGACTTCCGCCATAACGGGGTCAACAACAGCTTGTACTTCTGATGCCGGAGTTACCTATTCTGTTACAAATAATTCACCCAATACTTATGCCTGGGTTATAACAGGTGGATCACAGGCTTCCGGTGGTAATGCCAACAGCATTACTGTAAATTGGGGAACTGTGGGTATGGCCACGGGGAATGTGAGGGTGATTGAATCCAACACCTGTACACAGGGAGAACCTGTGGACCTGACGGTGACCATACACTCCATCCGGCCTGAATCGGTCTCAGGCCGCACTACTGTGGCTGAGAATACCAGCGGGGAACCATATTCAGTGACCAATATTTCCGGTTATACCTATACCTGGACCATCATAGGCGGTACCCAGGCGTCCGGCGGCACATCGAATAGTATCACGGTCGACTGGGGAAGTAACGGTACCGGGTATGTGAGTGTGGTGGCACAGAATGGCACATGTGCAGCTGCTCCGGCCACTCAGTTGGAGGTGAATAAATATGTGATTATTGAGAGTATTGCCTCTGGAGACTGGACCAATACAACAACCTGGGATTGTGGCTGTGTTCCCATTGAAACTGATCATGTGAGGATTAACAATCCCCACACTGTGACCCTTACTACGGGCGGAGGAGGTACCGAAGTTAACAACCTCCTTATTGAGGTTGGAGGTACCCTGGATCCTGATAGCAAGATCATGACCATTCATGGAGATTTTGAGCTGAATGGAACCTATCTCGGAGGGACCAAGAGTCTGACTATGGATGGTTTTGGTAAGTATATTGATGGGGTGGGCTCACTGGGACAGGGGATCCTTTTGGATGCCAATGTTTATATTGAATCTACGGCAGCCATTGATATTATAAGCGGAGATCTGACCGTTGGTACCGGGGTAAGCGTTTCCAATTACGGTACAATAAACATTACAGAGAACCTGGTGGCAGCTGATGCTGCAGGTACATGGGTCAATGAGAACAATGCAGTACTGAAGGTGGGTGATGAACTGTTCGCCGGGAATGGAATTCTGGATGCATCTGCCTATGGCAATACGGTTGCTTATAATGGGACAGCAGATCAGGAGATAAAAATCCCAAGCTCCACTTACTACAATTTAGCAACAGAAGGAAGTGGCAGTAAAACTTTGCCTGGAGCTATCGATATAGATGGCGGACTTCTTTTAGCCGGCACAAGTATCCTGGATGTAAGTACAAGTAATTATACTGTTAACCTTGCAGGCAATCTGTATGATCTGGGTGGGAGTCTGGAGGAGCAACAGGGTACATTTATCCTTGACGGGATAACAGATCAGCAGATTCTGGGGCCTGGGACTTTTTACAATCTGACCTTTAGCAACTCTTCCGATCTTCATATACATGGCCATATCACCGTTTCGAATACCCTTTCGATGAATGGTGGTAACATTTTTACATTGGGGAATATTCTGACCATTGGAACAGATGCAGCGAATCCGGGTAGCATATCCTATGCTTCCGGTGTTGTGGTTGGACAACTGGAGAGGTGGATTGCAGCAACCGTCACACCCTATCTGTTCCCCATAGGTACAGCAGGGACCTATCGGCCTGTTACTGCCACCTTTACAAGTCTGGGGACCGGTTCTGTTATCAGTGAATTTATTGCATCAGACCCCGGTTCAACCGGACTTCCCCTGAGTGAAGGGTCTGTGAATGTGACCAATCAATATTCCGAAGGTTATTGGTCGCTGACAGCCAACAATGGACTCACTACGACAGATTATAGTCTTCAGCTGACGGCTACCGGTTTTACAAGTTACACCATCATTGCAGGAACAAGGGTGATCACCCGTCCGTCTGGGGGAAGCTGGGTACTTGACGGGGTACATGCTGCAGCCAGTGATCCTGATCTCTATCGGAATAACCTGACAGGCGGGATTTCATCCTCTGGGACCGAATACAGCATTGGCCATGTTTTATGTACCGGAATTAGTATAGACAGGGTAATCACGGATGTGAGCTGTAACGGAGGGAATGACGGGGCCATAGATATTACGGTTAGTGGGGGAACAACACCTTATGGTTTTGTGTGGGATCACGGACCCACTACAGAGGATGTTACTGCATTGACCGCCGGCAGCTATACTGTGAGTCTGACCGATGCAAGTGGTTGTACGCTTGACAGTACCTTTACGATTGCCGAACCAGCATTACTCAGCGCTACGGTAAGTTCAGTTTCGGTTACCTGTACCGCAGGCAATGACGGATCCATTACCATCTCTTCTCCCGCTGGAGGTAGTGGATCCTATGATTATACAATTGATGGTGGAACAGGTTGGCAAGCCTCCGGCTCATTTACAAATCTTATAGCTGGTACTTATGATGTGCGAATCCGGGATGCGTCAGCCACCACCTGTGAAATCACACTTGACGGCACGCTTGTCCTGACCGAACCCAATGATGCCATAGCTCCAATAGCGGCGTGCCAGGATGTTACTGTTCAACTTGATGCAACCGGAAATGCAACGATCGCTGTAATTGATATAGACAATGGCAGCAGCGATAACTGTGGTATTGCCTCCATGACACTGGATATTACCGCCTTCACCTGTGCTGATGCGGGTGCCAACACAGTTACCCTGACCGTTCTTGATGGAAGCGGCAACAGCAACACCTGTACTTCTACGGTTACTGTGGAAGATAATATTGCTCCCACGTTCAGCATCCCTGCTGATATCACAATTTACTCGGATGCCAGTTGTGCCTATGATGCCAGTGTAGGAGTTACGGGTGATGTGACTGATGAGGCCGACAACTGCGGTGTTGGAGATGCCACCTATGTTGATGTTGTGGACAATACCGACCCATGTAACATAGCGATCACCCGTACCTGGAGTTTGGTGGATGATAATGGCACTTCTGCTGCCAGCCAGGATCAGACAATTACGGTACAGGATAACATTGATCCCACAGCAAGCAACCCGGTAGCTGTTAATGTGGAGTGCACCGCTGATGTTCCTGCAGTGAACATCGCTGATGTAACCGACGAGGCGGACAACTGCACCGCTGCACCAACCGTCGCCCATGTTAGTGATGTGAGCGATGGCAACAGCTGTCCAGAGGTGATCACAAGGACCTACTCAGTAACCGACGACTGTGGCAACACGATCAATGTTACCCAGACGATCACCATCGACGATATCACGAACCCCACAGCCAGCAACCCTGCAGCTGTTAATGTGGAGTGCGCGGCCGATGTCCCGGCAGTCAATATCGCTGATGTTATAGACGAGGCCGATAACTGCACAGCTGCACCAACCGTCGCACATGTCAGCGATGTAAGTGATGGTAACACATGCCCCGAGGTA
>JBDLIQ010000089.1:0-16501 GCA_039714775.1 Bacteroidota bacterium | reverse complement strand
AACGGGATCCCCCCGGGTGCGGACGATGGCTATTCAGCCAACATCAACCTGCAGTTTGTCTCGGCCCTTCAACAGGCTGTCGAGATCTTCAGCCACTTCAACCTTGAGACTGAAGCCGCAAAATACAGCGCCCTGGAGAGGCATGTCCGCAGTGCGGTGGTGGAGAGGTGCTACAACCCGGAGCGAAAGATGATCGCAGAGACGCCCGGTCAGAAGATCTATTCCCAGCACACAAACATCTGGGCCATTCTGACCTATGCGATCCCGGAGTTGGCTCAGGAGGCGCTGATGCACCGGATCCTGACAGAGGCCGACCTGATCCAGACCACCATCTATTACAAATTCTACCTCTTCAGAGCACTGCAGCAGTGCGGCATGGGAGACCACTACCTGACCATGCTGGACCCCTGGTGGAAAATGCTGGATAACGGCATGTCCACATTTGGCGAAAGAGATGGTGTAATGCGGTCCGAGTGCCATGCATGGAGCTCCAGTCCCTGTTTCGACTTTCTCCATACAGTAGCAGGGATCTACCCCCTGGAACCTGGATTTAAATCAGTGGCAGTATATCCAAACTTTGGCAACCTTCTGAAGCTGGAAGTAGATTTTCCCCATCCCAATGGTGAAATGAAAGTGAGTCTCAGAAAAACCCGCAAAAACAGGGTCCAGGGAACCATCATCCTTCCTGAGAATACCACCGGGGAGTTCCACTGGAGGAGGCAGATCGTGCAGCTACATGAAGGGGTGAACAAGCTTTAGGAAACCTATAATATCCTGTCATTTATTTATGAGCCAATCCAGAGCCATCCGGATGGCTCTTTCAATTGAGAGTGATACCAGGAACCCACAATACCCACAATACGTGATTTTATTAATGCGCCAAACATGATTTTCAACAGTCTTATTTTGAGGGCTTTATAGATTTTAGTAAACTTTTATTATAACTTTACTTCCGAAACACAACACAATTTTTACTAAAACTATATGATGATGATGAAACCTTCTACAATGAAAAAATGCATGATCGCCCTCATGATGGTAATCACCCCGGGGGTAGCTTTCACCCAGACGGTAAACACACCTCTGACACCGCAAGCCGATACCTTCACCATTATTTTTGATGTAACCCCCAGTGTGGCTCCGCTAAATGGGGGAGTGGGAGTTTCCGGCAGCGATGTAGCAGGCTGGGGTGACATGGGTGCCATTATCGGATTCACTCCAGACGGGATTATCAGGGCACGCAACGGAGCGGCCTATCAGCAGCTGGAGGTGATGAACTATGAAGCCACCAAGGCCTATCACGTCGTAATGACCGTGGATGTACCTGGTCAGAAGTACAGCGCAACTATTACTCCCGACGGAGGCTCAGAGGTAGTCATGGCCTATGAATTTGGTTTCAGGGCCGCTGCCGATCCGGTGAACAACTACTTCACACACAATGACACCAATACCGTCTGGGGAGGTGTTCATGGTGCCACCCTTGATATATCCAATTTTGTCCTGGTCGATTCGGTTATTGACATCTCCTATGGTATCCAGATTGGTACCGTACAGAGTATTCCCATTACTAAACAGACCGGCAGGTTTGTGGCTGAGTTAAATGTGCTTCCCTCTCACAATTTAATGAACAGTGCATTTGCTCTGAGTGCTGATACAGCAGCTGGCTGGGGTGATCTGAGCCCCATTGTTCGTTTTGGAACCAACGGATTCATTGACGTTAGGGATGGAGCAAACTACGCAGCCCTACAAGAATACAAATATTCCAAAGACAAAACCTATGGCATCAGAATGGAGGTGGATGTCTTCACAAACACCTATGATGTTTACGTAACAGATGATGACAACAAGACGGTGTTACTGGCCAAAGGATATCGATTCAGGATACCTGCTACCGAACTCAATTTCAGGGTAGTTAATATAGATACCCTTACTGTCTGGGGCGGAATCCCCGGGAGCACCCTTCAGGTCACCAACTTTAGCATTGATCACAATCATGCCAAAGGAAAGATCTATCGGACCGAAACGTTTCCCGCTATTGACGGAGATATTTCAGATGGATTTTGGGAGGATATTAAAGCCCATAAATGCCAGACCGGTATGTCCAAGGAACTCGCCTCGGAAGATGACCTGGGTGGTTACTGGAAAGCGGTCTGGACCTCAGACGCCCTCTACCTGATGGCTTTAGTAGAGGATGACTCACTCTTTGATAACGGGGCTCCCACATGGAATACCGACGGAGTTCATATTTACTGGGGTTTATTGAACAACAGGAATGGACTGGGTGGTAACGCTGTACCTCCGGCAGATTCTTCAAAAGTTTTCAGCCAGTTCTATTTCGCTGCAGATAGTTCTACAGCCTCAGGAGGCGAAGTCGGACACTGGTTACCGGGGGTAAGCCATGTCATTGTGCCTAACGATACAGGCTATGTACTGGAGGTGAAGCTTCCGTGGGAAGTCATGAATCAAAACAACATTGACTTCTCTGCAGAAAAGGGAACAAAGATCCTATTTGATGTAAATCTTGTGGACAGTGATAACGATGGTTGGTGGAGCGAGCTGCAGTGGAGCTCCAACCAGAACAACTGGGCCAGCATGACAGGCGCAGGAGAACTGGAACTGGACGCATATATCGATCTGTCACTGCTGGCTTCTGTCATCGATTCATCAATCGCTGTGGTTGATGCAGCTTTGGTTGGTTCAGGCAACGGTGAATACACCCAGGAAAGCGTGGATGCAGCCAATGCTGCCATCACAACTGCGAAGGATATACTGGATTGGGCAGATGACCAGGCTGCCATTGATGCGGCTGTTTCTGATCTGCGGGCTGCCATGGCACTTTTTGTTCCAATTACAGTTTCGGTTCAGGACTTTCTGAGCCCGGAGTTCTCAATGTATCCGGTACCTGTCATTGATCTGCTACACATCAGGAATGTATCAAATGTGGATCTCCTGTCGCTGTATTCAGTAAGCGGAAAGTTGATACAGGAACAGAAAATTTCGGGGAGCAATGTGACACTGGACCTCTCCGGGTTGAATTCCGGAATGTACATTGTTAAGTTTGCCACCGGGCACGGCCAGGCTGTAAAAGGTATCGTAAAACAATAATTTTTATAAAAATAGCACCGGTATTCGCTGCCGGTGCTATTTTTGTAAAAACTATATTCCATGGAACAGATGAATCCCGGGCGATTGATCATCCTGCTATTCTTGTGGGTATATGGCTGCACAACGAACCCACCGAAACCTGAGGCGCTGACCAGTGCGATCAAACCGTTCCGGTTTCATTTGCCCACCGACAAACAATCAGTTCACTTCTCTGATATTGACTCCGATGGTGACCCGGACCTGCTACAGTATACCCTCAACGATTCCATCCCGGTGATTTGGATCGATGACGATGACGACATGCAGTGGGATGATCTCTCAGGCGATCTTGACAGCGATTGCCTGATCCTTGATATGAACAATGACGGGAAATTTGGTGAAGCACTGGATCTGGTTATCGACTGGAACGATGAAGATGGCGATGGTGTTGCGGATATGCAGGTGATTCTTGAGAACAGCGAAATAGACTACAAAAAGAAATGGGCCTCTCATTTTATCTATTTGATCAACACCGACAACAGGGCTGTGTTTAATTATGTTGATTGGAATCTGTTCAGTATGGAAGGCTGGGAGAGGATGGGAAAATGTAACTTCATCTCCAACTACCACGGTAATAACCTGATGTTAAAGGTACACATCTCCTCTTTTGACATTGAAGATCCCCGGTATAACTGGGAAAATCCTTTTCTCTTTTATGACGAGGATCAGGATGGGTACTCCGAAATGGCCATTCGCCTGGTCGATGAACCAGAAAGGATTGATGATATATCGAACCCGTACACATTCCGGTTTACTCAAAACATCTCCCTTGCACAGCTAACCTTTGACATGGATAATGACAACGGACCGGACAATGAGCTTGACTATGACCTGAGTCTGAAGTTCTTTGGTCCCGGATTTAATTATGCCGACCAGGTTCACTCTTTTAACAGTATGAAGGGACTTGAAGGAACAGGCGAATTCTTCTTTGACAAGAGGTTTCGTCAGAACAGGGAACTTGTCTATTGTGACCACGATACAGCCTACTCCATGATTTTTGACCGCGGTATATGGGAAGGATGCTGGCTGGTATTTGATGAAGATGATGATTGTCACAGGTGGGAGCGGGTTGAGTTTTATGAACCGCTGGACCCCTTTAAGATTGGGGCCCATCAGGGAGGTCTGGATCATAATCCACAGGCTGATGTGTCTGGAGACAGGGGGGAATGGGATACAGATTTTTCAGGAGAGGGCAATCTCTATATAGCTGCATTCGATCATAAAGTTCACCTGTTGGGAGCTGAAACCGGGTTCTGGCGTATCGATCAATTTGCAGAGTATTTTCAGGGTTGGCAGGGATGGCGGGGACCAAATATCCAGCCCGAGGACATGGTATCCACTGAACCCACAGCTGTTCCACTGATTAAATATGAGGATACAGATCAGAACGGCTTCTTTGACCTTATCGCGTATGACCTGGATGCTGATCACATTTTCGAAGAGAGCGTATCCCTGTTTGATTTGAACCTCACAGATAGCACCGAAGTGATTAAAACGGGGGAGCTTTCATATGCCGGGTATCAAAAGATTTTCGAAATGATGGCTGAAAGCAGCTGGGAAACAGCCATGAAAGCTCTGGAAGTGGCCGAATATTTCAATCTGGAGAGTTCATGGTACAACAACCTGCGTTCTCCCGGATCACTTGTACAGAAATACAATTATGGATACTGGTTATCATTCTACATCTATCAGGACCTGAAAGTGCTTTGCCGGTTCAGAGAGGATGATGTGTTGTTAAAGGCTGTACAGAGAGCATACTTCAGTTCTGATTGGCATAACCTCTTGGCTCAGCAGGATGAGACAGCTCCATAACAATGCGACCCTCCTGCTTTTAATGGCATTTGCACTGAGCGCCAGTGGGCACACTTACGATTTTGAGCACTACACCACCAGAGACGGTCTCCCCCATAATTATATCACCTCCGTTTACCAGGATGCGGAAGGATACATCTGGCTGGCAACCAGAAATGGCGTGAGCAGATTCGACGGGTATGACTTTAAGACCTACAGTACCGTATTGCCCGATCATACAAAGATCCCCTCTTTCTCCCAACATGTTCTGGAGAGTTCCGATGGGGTGATTTGGACTTTTGGCCCGATAAAATACAGCTATTACCTTAATGATCAAGAGTTTGTTCAGCATTCGGATGACTATGTCTTCGGGTATCCCGATCACCGGGGTAACCTTTGGTTTGTAAGTGATACTTCACTGTTCAGGATCAAACTGGACAGCGCAGATATCATTGATGATACACCCGGATCGGAAGAAAACAGGCTCAGGTTGGTGTGCAGGGAGAGAGACAATACACGCTGGGTATTCAGAGAGTTTAACCAGCAACAGCTGCAAAAATCAGCAGCCGGACACGGATGCAGTTTTGCCATCGAACCAGGAAAACAGGAACCCCTGATATTGAATAGTGTCCACATTGATTCCGACAATACAATCTGGATAAGCAGCTTTAACAGGGGGCTGATAAGGGCAGACCAGGAGGAAGGCGATCACCTGGAGTTTCAGTTCTATGCCAGGGAGGATCAGGGTATTCCTCAATTCAATATATACAGCGTGTATGAGATGGAAGAGAACCTGCTCTGGGTAGGCACTTCAGAGGGTGTAATCATACTGCATAAGAACAGCAACAAAGTAGAGTACATCAAACATGACCAACTGGTTTCCAGGAGTTTGAGTGACAATGTGGTTTCATGTTTCTACAAAGCAAGTTCAGGTGCCATATTTGTTGGGACCAGGTATGGATTGAATGTTGGCAACCTCAGGAAATTCAACCATGAACACAGGATAGAGGGAAAAAACAGCATTATCCATAACAATGTACATGCCTTCCTGGAAGATGACCATGGGAATCTGTGGATCCTCTCTTCAGGAGGAATCGACAAATTAAACCAGCAAACCAATCTGTATGAAAGCTTTCCTGTAACCGGATTTGGATCAGGATCTCTGAAGGCACCTCCTGTTTCCATATGTCATGCGGACTCCGGTAATTTTTGGATTGGTACCTGGAACGGGGGACTGCACTATTTCCAACCCGGTGAATCCCTGTTCAATCAGTATCTGCACAACTCTCAATCAGTAAACAGCATCAACAACAAGAGTATTATGTCGCTGTTCCATGACTCGAGGAACCAGATCTGGATTGGTACCTGGGGGAGCGGACTGAACATGCTGGATCCGGAAACCGGAAAGTTCAAGGTCTTTGCAAGTGATCCTGCTGATGAAAGAAGCCTGTCATACAACGAAGTGAGTTGTTTTGCCGAGGATCATGAAGGCCGGCTATGGATAGGGACCATGTGTGGCTTAAACCTGCTTATCGACCACCAGCAAAAGATATTCAAGAGGATATTTTACAAACAGACCGATTCCCTTACCCTGTCGAACAATCAGATTACCTCATTACACATCAGGGACAGCGTGCTGTGGATAGGAACCAGCCATGGTTTAAACAGTCTGGACCTTGAAAATCTCTCAATAAAAAGACATTTCACTGCCGACGGTTTACCCTCAAACCAGATTAAGGCCATCGTTGATGACCAACAGGGTAATTTATGGGTATCGACCAATAGAGGCCTGGCCAGGTTAGTGTTCAACGCTGAAGACAATTCAAGAATAAGCAGGATCATCTCTTTCTCAACATTTGATGGTCTGCAGGATAACGAGTTCCTGGACCGCTCGGGATACCGTTCGGTATCCGGAGAGATCTTCTTTGGAGGCACAAACGGGTACAACCGGTTTAACCCGGAGGAGATCATTGCAGACACCTTCCCTCCTGAATCAGTAATCACAAAATTCAGTGTAGACGGAAAGGAGATCTCAATTGGTGAACCAATCCCCGGAACCAGAAAGATTACAATCTCCCACAAGCAGAAATCCTTCTCCCTGGAGTTTGCAGGTCTCCGCTACATGGAACCATCAGGGATACAATATAAATACAGGTTAAACGGGTTTGATGATGAGTGGCAGGTTTCAGATGCACAAAGCAGGCGCGCTATATATACCAACATTAATAAAGGAACATACGAGTTTCAGGTTATTTCCGGAACCCGCCACAACTACTGGGAAGATACTCCTGCCAGGTTAACCATTGAAGTGCTGCCCCCGTTCTGGCGTACTGGTTGGTTTACCGGACTGACAATGATTCTTATCCTTCTGGTGATATTTCTGTTTATTGAACTGAGAACCAGGATTATTAAAAAGCAGAAACAGAAGCTTGAACAGATCGTAGAGTTGCGTACTTCTGAAATACTGGAACAGAAAATTAGCATTGAGCAACAACAGGAAGAGATAGCCATGCAGGCTGCGCATATCAAGCAGATGAACCAGTTGTTAAAAGAGCATAACATCAAGCTTAAAAAAGACCTTGCCAGTCTCTCTAAGGCCCGGGTTCTGCAGAAACTACTTGATTATTCTGAATTTAAGAAGATATTTCCCAGTGAAAATACCTGCATTGAATACCTGGTGGATCTGAAATGGGCCAACGGGTACCGGTGCCAGCGGTGTGGGCACAAAGAGTACAATGAGGAGAAAAAAAACTCCCGGAGATGCAGGCAATGCAACTACACCGAATCGGCAACCGCCGGAACAATTTTTCATCACCTGCGTTTCCCCATTGATAAGGCCTTATATATTCTGATCATTACCAGTACGGGAAGAAAGATCAATGTCAGTGAGCTGTCGCGTAAACTGGACATCAGGCTGAAAACCGTCTGGAACTTTCATCACAAGGTGAAAGAGGAGCTGATCGGGCTAAAGGAACCCATCAGATCGGAGGAGGGCTGGGCAAGCCTGATTGTCAAACATAAAAACAGATAAGATTATGATAAAAATGAGATTTGGATTGTTGCTTTTGTCAACACTGTTTGCCCTTAACCTGGGGGCAACGAACTACCATTGCGATCCGGTCAGCGGAAACATGAGCAATGAAGGGAGTTTTGAGCATCCCTGGAGCTCACTTCAGATGGTGTTGGAAGCTGGTAAAACATTCAGTGCCGGGGATACCATCTTCCTGCATGCCGGCGATCACGGGAGTGCAAATATCCTCGGCCGAAATGATGATTACGTGGTTATTAAGGCATTTGGGGATGGTGACCCGGTGCTGCAATCGCTGAGAATCCTGGGTGGCTCCTACTGGTTGTTTGATGGGGTCCACATAGGTGCTGAGCTTCCCTCAGGCTCCAATGTCTACACCCTGAAGTTCCTGGTTGAATCCAATGCGAATGCCGACCACCTCATTTTTCAGAGTTGCCAGATTTACTCAACACTGGAAGATATCTCTGCATGGACGCAGATGGATTGGTTTGAAAGAACCTCCTGTGGATTCAGACTGATGGGAAGCCATTCACTCATACACGATTGCACCATTAAAAATATAAACTTTGGGATCTCCATAGAGGGCCGTTATTCGGAGGTGATGCGTACCACCATTGAGAATTTTGTAGGAGACGGGATCAGAGCCCTGTCGAGCGATTCAAGATATGAGGATAATACCGTGATGAATTCATTTGATGTGACCGGATACAGTCCGAACCTCGACGGCAGCAACCCCGATTTCCCAACAGGGGGAGGCAATCATGATGATCTGTTTCAGAGCTATGCAGCCGTTGCCGGTGGTGGGGAACAGGTGGTCCGCAATGTGGTGGTCCGGGGCAACAGATTTATTGTCTATACCGACCCGGATCAGATCCAGAAGAGCGCCTGCCAGGGGATAGGTTGTTTCGATGGCTATTTCGACAACTGGGTGGTGGAGAATAACCTGGTAATTGCCGACAACTGGCACGGCATTACTTTTCTGGGTATCAACAACTCCACCATATCCAACAATACGGTGATCCACAATCCGATCTTCAATGACCTGAAGATCAATGGATCCAGCGTGGACACCTACAGACCCTGGATCTGGCTGGGTAAAATGAAGGATTTCCATGGCGGAGGCCCCAGCACCGACAACATCATCCGAAATAACCTGGTGGTACACAGATATGCCAACGAGCAAACCATTAGGGATGACGGGACCAATACTGTAGTAGAGAATAACCAGTACTTTCTGGCTACTGAGATCAATTCGCATTTCTTTAACTTTGATGACCTGGACCTGCATCTGAAAGCAGGGGCTCCCTCCATTGACCAGGGCATCAATACCGACCTTCCGGTGTTCGATCTTGATCAGAATCCCAGGTTGTTCGGAAATGCGGTGGATTGTGGTGCTTATGAATACCAGTCAGGCACACCTGACAACCATTGTCCTCATCTGGAGCCTATCGAAAAGCAGGGCCTTGAGGAGGAACAGCTCCTTGATGTCAGCATCACTGCCTCCGACCCGGATGATGATCCGGTTACACTTACAGCTTCAGGATTGGAAGATTTCATGGTCTTTACCGACCACGCCGACCGGTCAGGAACACTGAATTGTACTCCGGTAAAGGGGGATGCTGGCAGCTACAGGGTAACCATCGAAGCCACCGATGGCATCAGCATCAATACCCGTTCCTTTATGGTAGATGTGGCAGTCAGCACCGTTGGAATCAGTCAGGAGGCAAACACCCAAAGTGTTCTGATCTATCCCAATCCGGTTCGACTGGGCGAAGCGCTGCTCATTGAAGTTCCCGGCTCTCTGTTGCATGGAGGGGTCAACCTGGAGATCTTCAGCATGACCGGAGCGCTCCTCTACCGGAGTTATCACGAAAGGATTGATGAGACACTGCAGGTGGAGACATCCGTACTTGGTGAAGGAGGCTCTTACATTATCAGGATCGCCGAAGAATCACACCTGCTGCTGGTCTATTAATTAGTCTCCTTACAGAACGCTAGTCCCGGTTTTTGACTTTGTCAATCAGCCCCACATACTCCTCTCTGAATCCATAGGGATCGAACGAGCGGGCCTGGTCAGCCCAGTTCTTCACATCGTTGTAGGTAACACTCCCCCCAAATTCGGAGTTTTTGAGCAGCATGCCAAAACCGGCCAGTGATGCTGCAAACCGCATATTCTCCGAAGAGGATTCAAAGGCAACCCGGCTGTTGTTAAGGTTCATCTGCATCAACCGGCTCTGCTCCTCCCCCGGCCTTTTGTACCTGAACTCCAGGGAGCCGAAACCTCCTGCACTCCCCGGTTGGGGAATCACCTCGTACATGGCGGTGATGGTCTGGGTGGCTCCGATCTCACCTGCATCAGTGGAGTCATCTTCAAATTCACTGTTCTCAAGCACCCTGTTCTCATAACCGATCAGGCGGTAGGAATCGACCGTGGTTGAGTCGAAGGTGACCTGGATCTTTGAGTCCTTTGCCACGGTAAAGAATTTGTCATATTCATGGACAAAGACCTTGATGATCTGGTCCCCGTTGTCGATGTACTCATAATTGCCATCACCCTTGTTGGCCACCTGCTCCATCATCGCCTCATTCAGGTTTCCGTGCCCCACACCCAGGATGGTCAGGTAGATGCCCAGCTCCCTGTGGTCCTGCACCATCTCGATCAGCGCATCGGTATCTGAAACACCCACATTGAAGTCACCGTCGGTACCCAGTACAATCCGGTTGTTTCCACCCTCAATAAAGTTCTCCTCAGCGATGTCATAGGCCATCTTTAGCGCAGCTCCACCGGCTGTACTGCCACTTGCACGCAATCCGTCAATGGCCCGCTTGATCTTCCTTGTCTCCGATCCCTCCACAGCATCCAGCGCCACATCGACCTTACCCGAGTAGGTAACTATGGCCACCCGGTCTTTCGCCGAGAGCTGTTCGGCCAGCCGCTTGAATCCCGATTTAAGCACATTGATCTTATCCTCACTGTTCATGGATCCGGAAACATCAATGAGAAAGACAAAGTTGGCAGCCGGACGTCCATCCACAAGGTCCTTCCCTTTGATACCGATGCGAAGCAGGTAGTGCTCCGGACTCCACGGGCAGACCGCTGTTTCGCTGTTCAGTGCAACATTTTCGGTGGTCGGTTCGGGGTAATCGAAGTTAAAATAGTTGATAAACTCCTCCACCCTGACCGCCTCGGCCGGGATGCGGTAGCCGTCGCTCTCATAACCACGCATGTTGGCATAGGAGGCACCGTCGGCATCAATCCCGAAGGTGGAGAGAGGTTCTGAGGCTGCCTTCACAAACTGATTCTCACCATAGTCGGTATAGCGATCACCTGCATCCTCATCGGAATAGCTGGAATAATTACCCGGCATGGGGCCCAGTAGTCCGGAGTTCTTTGAGCAGGAGGTGAAGAGTAAAGCAATTACTGCGATGGGGATCAATGCTCTTGTCATTGTATTACAGTTTTAGGATTGGTTTATTCAAAGGATGATAAAACTGCCCCTGAGGTTGCTTGCAGTATGTCATTTCTATTATGCAGCATATATCGTGCATTTCGGAAATATTTCAAAATCCGCGAAGTTTTTTCGTGTTCATTCAGCCTTACCGCAATCCTGATCAATTGCCACCAAAGACTTGACTTCCTGACCATTTTGTTCTATTTTTATATAGTGACACAACCTCTTAACTCATTCCGCCGGGCTGGCGGAGTTGTACACACCCTCTTCACCTGATCAATCTGAATATCCCAGGACGCATCACATCATGAGAAATAAGAACCATCGGTCCATGAAACAGGGATCTCACATTCATGCACCCATTCATACACCCATCCAAACAAAATCACCATGAAACGTTCATTTACAACCGGGCTGAGCCTGCTGCTTATCTCCATCTCTCTGATAGCCCAATCCGGATTTTCATACCAGGCGGTACTGCGCGATGATGATGGCTCCTTACGCGCCAATGAGCTGATCACCATCATCGCAGAACTGGTTCAGAATGAAGTGACGGTCTATACAGAGTCACATGCCGTTCAAACCAATGATTTCGGGGCGTTCACCATGGTTGTGGGACAGGGGGCCAGTGGCCAGACCTACACACCGGAGATCTTTCTGAACACAGATTCCACGGCAACCATTGAGACCATGCTGAGGGTCTCGGAGGATGGGGGCAGTGTGCTGAGCGAATCGGCCATACTTGGTGTTCCCGTGGCGGAGGTGGCCAAGGTGGCGCTGAGTGCACATATCGAGTTCCCTGCAGGGGCGATTATCTCTTTTGCCGGGCCTGTAGATAAGATCCCGACAGGGTGGCTGCTCTGTGACGGAACGGCATATAACCAGGTAGATTATCCGGTACTGTTTGATGTGATCGGCACCCACTGGGGTGGTCCCGCTCCGGAGACATTTAATGTACCCGACCTGCGGGGCGTGGCACTCAGGGGGGTAAGCGGTGACTGTGAAGATAGCTATGCAGATCCGGACAGTGCAACAAGGGTGGCCCGGCATGCAGGCGGGGCGTTTGGGAACAAGGTGGGCTCTTTTCAGCAAGATGCCATGCAGAACGTGACAGGAAATGTGGGCGACTTCAACACCTTTGCAGCCCTTAAAGGTGCAAGCACGGGTCCCTTTAAACAAACCTGGGTGTACACAAGCACCGGAATCGGATCCGGCTCTTCAGATTCTTACCACAGCGTTGATTTTGATCTCTCCAGGGTAGCCAGAACCTCATCCGAAACCCGGCCAAAAAACGCATACGTCAATTTCATCATCAAGTTTTAGGGTCATGTCAAGTATATTTTCGCACGACCAAGTCGCGATGTTTAACCTGAAACATACTTGAAATGAGACATATAAAATTCATAGCAATCCTGATAGGGAGCAGTCTCCTGACCACCGCAAGCGGTCAGAGCTGGATCCCCTCGACCTTTGGTATTGGTGGAGAGACTGACGCTGTCAATATCAGCTACACTGCTGGCCAACCTTATGTGTCGGAGGGCAACCATCTGTCGGGATTTGAAAACCTGCTCATCCTGCCCGTAGATACCCTCTTCTCCTATAAACTGGGGGAGATTACTGAAAAGGTGGTTAGTCACCATACCGATTGCCGGTTCAGGTTTTACTGGGACGGGCATCCCGACGCAGCCTACACTTATGAGGTCCGCAACCGCCTTGACACCTCCCTCGCACTCACACCGGAGGCGCAATCGGCTGTTTTTGACTACACACCGCTTATCACAGATCTCTCCTTTTTCGAAGTTGAGTTTATCGGGATTGACGCTACCGACACACTCACCCAACTGGTGCTTTTTACCCCCGTACCCGATCTGAACACAGAACAGGAGTTGATCACCTACATGAAGGAGATGGAGTATGAAGATACCATCCTGATCAGAAAGAGCTGGATACCCGGTGATGAGATGAATTTCACCGGAAATGATACGGTGTTGAAGGTTGACATCATTGGGAAAACGATCATCTTCGAGGAGGGTAATATCCCCTTCACCTATCAGAATATCTCCAACCTGGAGGAGTTGAACATCTATGCCAACAAACTGGTTATACGCGACACGGTCCATCTTCCCCAAACCCGGGTAAAGATCTTCTGTGAAGAGTTGCTGTTCGAGGACCAGGGAGATGTGGTATCGGGGTTTATTACCACCCCCCGGACTCCTCTGTCATTGATGGAGCTAAACGGACTTGACGGTTCCGATTTTCACTGCTATTGCAAAAAGATGGAGGCCCCGGGCAACCACCTCAGATTCTATCTAAACGGGGGAGAGGGAAGTCCCTCGCTCATGATCGGAACAGGTCTCTATTCCGCTCCGGGAGGAGGAGGTGATGCCGGCAATTTTTACTCCAACCTCAATTTGAGACCCTATGTAAGGGTTGATGGTGGAATGTATGGAGAACCCACGGACTGGAAAAAAATGCCGCTGGGCCACAAAGGTGAAGCGGGTGATCTCCTGTTTGAAAAGAACCTCTACAAATGGCTGCACCCCCATGCGGTCCGGTTCATGCTTCAATATACAAGGGAGTGCTATATCTATGGACAGGAGGAGCTGGTCAGCTCCACATGCGGAAAATACATCAACCTGATGCGCTCCTATAAGAATACCGGGGCCTGGAACAACGACACCGTGGTAAGACTTGACCTTGAGCAGCTCTATTTCTCATTCAGTGCCATAGAAGAGCAGCTTGCAGAGAACCTTGATTACTTTGGAAACCCCCGTGGGTGGGCTCCCCTGCTCTCCTTTGAGGCAAATCTTAAGAACTACCAGAACGAGATTGAATTTGCCATCAGGGTGCTCTACCTCGATTACTGGATCTCCAAAAAGGCCGAGACCCTTGAGCAGAAACAGGAGGCTGCCCAGTTGATAAAGGGGAAGTCCATTGGTGAGATCACCGCGCTGAAGGAGGATTATGCCGAGGCATATGAGGCATTCGGACCTGCAATGACGGAGTTTCAATCTGTCTGCGCCAAACAGGACTCCCTGGAAATATACTACAATCAAAAAATCGATTTCCTGATCGCAGAAGCCGAGGATAATGTGGCAAACTCATTTGAGGGTATCATGAGGCGAATTGGCAGCATTGCCGGACAGATCTGCAGTTGTATCCCCCATCCTTATGCACAGGCAGCGGGAACCGGATTAAGTATAGCCGCATCTTTCGATTATGAGGATCCCCTCTCCACGGAGAACTGGAACACATTAAGTGAAAACCTGCTGGGGACGGTGATTGAGTTCGGTGAAGTATCGGACAACACCTCCTCCCTGGCCCAAAGCATAGATCCTGCCTCTTTGGGGGTGGCAGCCGACAGGCAAGGGGGAGAGAATGCCCGGATGGTACTGAACAATCTGTCACCGGAAATCCTCCAGAATTTAGGATCAAATATGAAAGAGATCACCATCTCTGACGACAAGGTGAAAGCGGAGTTTGATCGCCTTAAAAGCGAATGCCCAATCCTGGAAGTATGGACAGACTCCATTGAATCATATACCATGAAGAAGGGTGAGGTGGCACAGGTAATGAGCTTCAACCAGCAACTGCTAACCAGCATTCCAATGGAGCTGACCAAAATGCTGCTGGTCTGCGATGCGATGGATGATATCATGCTTAGCAATGAGAATGTTGTTGACGCGCGGGCTATGTCATACCTGAACGAGATGAAAAAAACGGCCTGGGAACGGATGGTGAGGTATCACTACTACATGGCCATGGCCTACCAGTACAGGTTTCTTGAACCCTATCCGGAACCCCTCAATATGAGGCCCCTGTTTGAAAGCTTCGATACCATAGCGACTCACGATGCCGACCTTTCATCCGATCAATATAACGCCCTGCTGCCCATTTTCGAAAACCAGATCAAAGCGATCTCAGATGAGATCTATACAAGTTTTAACGAGGGTACCTACAGTGAGTTTAATGAGCCCATCACCTATACATTGACTGATAAGCAGCTCAGGAAGCTTAATACGGAAGGTGAACTGAGGATCAATATCTGGAACTCGGGAAAAATACCGAGGCAGAATGTCGATTGTCGGATCACCGATATCTCCATTGTCAGAGAGAAGCTAAAAATCAGCCAGGACACCATCCTGAGTGATGCGGCACTGACCATTATGATGGCCCATTCGGGGAACTCGGCACTGATCCATCCCACAAGTGGAAAGCACTTTATCTTCAGCCAGTATAACGACGATGCAGCGCTCTATTATAACACAAGCAGCATGAGCCCCCTGGGGTGGGCCGAGAAGTATTTCTTCTACAGTGGTGAGATGAGCACCATTGAGCGGAGCCTGGCAAGCGAATCACTGATCCGAAAGATCCTTGATGTGGCAGGCGATACAGACCTGATGATCTTTACCCGTCCGGCGGGATGGTCCGAGATCAAACTGGTCACTTCGCTGCATACGGGCGAACAGGCCAACATGAATGTCACTATCGACAGCCTGACGCTGCTGGTCAATATCGACTATAAGCCCACCACAAAGTTCTCAAATGTACTGGTAAGCAGCTCCCATGATCTGCTGCCACTGATTAAATGCAGCAAACCTGACCTGAACGAAAAAACCTATGGCTGGGGAAATTTCACAAGGAGTTTTAGCAGAAATACAGGAGAGGTCACCTTCACGGCCCCGGACGAATATGGCATCTACGCTTTTGACAAATGGAAGATGACCACTTCGTCGGGTACAGAGGAGATCTCCTATAAATCGGTACAGGTGAATACGCTGGACCATACCTGGATCTCTGCCAACTTTAAGCTGAATGTTCCCGACCTGCAGGTTACTGATACACTCTATGCCACATGGAACCAGAGCGCCATTGATGTCGATGTGAAAAACCTGAATGTCTGCGATCACCTGCCGATGGAGTGGTTCAGCAGCTCGACGTGTGACTGGTTCTCTGTCAAAGCGGGCACCGGCAAAGGTGTTGAAAACGGGAAGATCTCGTTGAACCTGACCAGTAATCCCGGAGAGGAACGGGAGGGGATCATCACTGTATATGCAATGGATGCGGATAATCCCGAACAGCAGGT
>JBDLIQ010000088.1:0-16715 GCA_039714775.1 Bacteroidota bacterium | reverse complement strand
ATAACGATTCAGATTGGTTGAGGCTAATATATAAAAAAGTCCCCAATGGTATTCAGCAAACTATTCACACCCTGGTAAGCTCATGAAATCGCTTACCAAAGCTGATGGAATTGATGTGTGGCCCAATGCCAATCAGCTCCGTAGGACCTGTATAATCTGACAGCATCTCCATCCCGGTTTCACCAAAACAGGACTGAACAGCCATCATCCCCCCACTGTCAAGTCTGACAAAACCCTTGATTCTGATTGAACCCGGGGCAACCTCCTCCATAAAAGCCTCCAGCCTTGATAAAGAGAGTGTCCGGGTTGTTTTAATCACGTAAGTACCCACATCATCCGGCGCTCCACTGGCCTTTAATGAGGCAAACTCCTCCTGCTGGCGCAGCGCCACCGGTGCCATCATAAATCCTGACTGACCCGGTTTAATTTCCGTTTCGCAGAAAGAGGAAGATTCGATGGTTGCAAACGGATTCAATCTCCTGGCCCAGGCAGAGATCTCCCCCGGGTCGACTCCCTCCTTATCCACTTTATTGATCACCACTGTATCAGCAACCCTTACCTGGTGTTGTATCCGGGGAAGGCCTTTAGCAAGCTTCTCAAATTTTGATGCATCCACAATACTCCAGATGTGTGAAAGGAAGATTCTCTCCTTCAGTTCAGAACCCTGAAGCATCTCGCCAATGGATATGGGATCGGAGAGTCCCGAGGCTTCCATTAGCACCATTTCGGGTTGATGCGCCTCTATGAAATCGGCCAGCGACTTCACAAATGAGGAGAGCAGGCAGACACAGAAAACAGAACCGTTGTTGACCTCCAGTATCTCAAATGTTCCTCCCCTGTTTTTCAGTTCGGTTCCATCCACCGAGCCGGGGGCAAATTCATTCTGAATAACACCGATACGTTGTGAAGCTCCGAACCGGTCGATAAACCGCTTCACGAAGGTGGTTTTCCCGCTTCCAAGGAACCCGGTTACAAGAAAAAAGGGGATCTTTGGCATTACATCACCTCCTTAATCCACTCCTTCACCACTTCGGAATTTGGAGAGCCTCCCTGGGTCTTTACCTTATAATCAACAACCATCAAAGCCGGAGAACGGGAGATACCATAAGAGCGCATCTCCTCTTCGCCCACAATCTTTTTCAAATCAAGAGAGACACCCAACTCGGTCATACCTGATTTTACCGAAGCTTCCAGCTCAGAACACTCCTCCTCCGTTTTTCCTAAGATCAGCACCTCTGCCCTCTTTGCCCTGATCTTCATTCTCAACTTCTTATTGATCCGTTGCTGAATGGTTTCAATCAGCTCCTGCTTGGGTGGGATCTTGGAGGTGAATGCAATCTTCCCGTCGATACAGATGGTGGGAAGGTTCTTGACCATCAAGGCATTCATGAATGTGACCGCCTTAAACTTCTTGATAGAGTGCTCCCTCCATTCGATAATTCCTTCAAACTCGGGTGCAATATTTTGCACCGATTCAACCATGTACTGGCATGGGGCGCAGGACTCCGAATCGAGGGTAATGATGTCAACAATGACCTTATCAGACTGGCCATAATCAGCCATATTGGGCAGGATGACATCTTCGGCACTCCTCTCAAAGGCTTTGACCACATCCTGTTTGTAGGGATCATGAACCAGTTCGGTGATGGCCTGGAGGTTTTCAACAGGCGTATCCATCGGAAGGTCACATCCGGGCGCAAGGACAAACCCTCTACTACCTCCCAGTTCCATACACTCCATGGCATTTGTCTGGCAATCTTCCACGGTACCCATCAACAACACAACGGTCAGCTTCATATTTCCTCCAAAACTGATGTTGTTCTCAAGGCACACATCTTTCACGTAATCGAGCGGTATATTCTCATCGATGGAGATGTTATCGGGCTTGCAATCACACATCACCTTGATATTCTGCTGCGCATAGCCGCAAACGAAGAAGGAGCTAAGTGCCCCCTTCTCCCTGATATATGTAAAAATCTCTTCTGCTGCGGGCAATACAAACTGCCTGAACTGCTCAGGATCGATCTGGCTGGTCATGGGATCAACCATGGAGACCACATCACAGCCACTTGCAATGTACTGTTCTGCCATAAAGATCCCCACCCTTTTGGTGAAAGACATCAGCTCATGTACATACTGCTCATCTTCAAACATCTTGATAAAGATCTCTGTACCAAGCAGATGGAGGGCCAGGGTAAAAGGGCCGGTAATCAACCCATACAATGCAACATCGGGATGGTTTTCAGAGCTTCTTCTGCATGCCTCCATGACCAGACCGATCCTGCCGTCATCCAGACCGGGGATCTTAAGATCCTCAAGTTTCATATCTGAAAGCAAGGGGTGCGAAACCACGGCAGGGGGATTGTCCTCTGCCCACACCAGGTCACATCCCAGGGCCTCAGCCTCCACCTGCAGATCAAACATGACCGGCAGCCCATCGGGATTATACAATTCAATGGCCCTGTCAACACCAGCAACAATGGAGTCGGCAGATTGCAGGTACTCCTTAGCATTCTTTTCAATCAGTGTACCGCCATGACTTCCCACAAAAGGAACCCACGGTATCCGTTCTGTCTCCTCAAGCCCGAAAGCACTCCGGATCAGCTCTTTACCATTCTTCTTCATTGTGATTATGTCTGTTAAGAGATGTTGTTCATTACTGAATATCAGGATCATAGAATCCCATATTCTCAATAAAAATATCCTGGAAACCGGGATCTCCTTCAAGGTTTACATGTGAAGTCTTATCCAGGATGTTGTCTGTGAGTTGTGGATCGGAAAACAGGAGCATCTTGGCTCCGGTCAGGGATGAGTTCCCCAGCTTATGCATCTTCTCTGCAGGACATAACAGCATTCCGGTCCTGATCACATTCTCAATGTTGAGATAGGTCCCGAAACCGCCTGCAATGTAGACATCCTTAATGTCACCAATTTCAATGTTGTGCTCCCTGAGCAGGATCTTAAGACCAGCAGCAAGTGCCGCCTTTGCCAGTTGAAACTCCTGGATATCTTTTTGGGATATGGAGACCGGTGGGGCGATCATCACATTCTGTTCATTTGAAAGGATCTCTCCAAACTCCCCCAGAAACCCCTCTTTCAGCAGCACAGCCACTGCATCAATCAACCCGCTCCCACAGATCCCCCTGGGTTCGGCATCACCGATAACCCTGCAACCTTTTCCGTTTTTCAAAGTGTTGACAGAAGCGATGGCCCCGGTGGTAGCCAGCATTCCCATTGAGATACGTGCGCCCTCAAAAGCCGGACCGGCAGCGGTGGAGGCACAAAGTAATTTGTCCCGGTTCCCGATTACAATTTCACCATTGGTACCCAGATCGATCAATACAGAATAGCTCTCCCGGTCATGCATCCCCGTGGCGACGATACCGGCAAGAATATCACTTCCCACAAAGCTTCCAATGGAGGGATAGAAACTGATCTCATTGCAGGAGATGCTCCATCCCAGTTCCCCGGATGTGAATGATTTCATCCCCAGATCCGGAGACTCAAAAGGATAAAAGGAGAGGGGACGGATGTCAGATGCACAGAAAAAATGCTGCATCACTGTATTCCCCATAATAACGACCTTCTCAAGACTGTTGGTCCTTCCCGCACATAAAGCACCAATCATTTGCCATATCCTGTTCCGGATGAGGCTGGTCAACTCCTCGGATCCATGTGCAAGTGCAGCTTCAAGCCTTGAGATCAGGTCGCTGCCAAATTTTGCCTGTGGGTTGATCCCGGTTTCAACAGCCAGGATATGACCGGTCTCCAGATCAATCAACTGTGCAACCAGGGTTGTGGTTCCGAGATCCACAGCCACCCCATAGCCTCTGCCCGGCTCGAATTCAAAGGGAGTTTCGTCAGCCTGAATGATGGTTTCATACTGCCCCACCTCCACCAGGAGGTCACTGTCACACCTGCTCAGGCAAGATAACCTCCACTCCGGGCCCAGCTTCAACTCCTGTAACCGCCTGGTATGATACGGATCTTTATCGACCTCTCCATCCAGGATTCGAACCGCACATTTTCCACAGGTTCCCTTTCCTCCGCACGGAAACTCCACCCCATACTGATGCAACACGTCTCTTAACGGGGAACCGCGTCTGGCCCGGACGACCTTGCCCTGGGGTAATAACCGGATCTTTACTGTTTCCAAATCCTAAGCAGCAAGCTCTTTCAAATACTCGACTGCACCCCTGGGATCAGGTGAATAGAAGTCTGCACCGATCTTCTCACGGAAATCATCGGTCAGGGGAGCTCCTCCAACCAGTACTTTGGTTTCAGGATGTGCCTCCTTGATCTTCTGAACAATCACCTCCATGTTGGCCATGGTGGTTGTAAGCAGAGCCGAGAGGCCTACCACAGCACCAGGATTGTCATTGATGGTCTGGTTAAATGTATCCTCATTCACATCCACACCCAGATCGATGATGGTCCATCCGCCGCCTTCGACCATCATGGCTACCAGGTTCTTCCCAATGTCATGAAGATCACCTTTAACCGTTCCAATGATGAATGTGCCTTTTGACTTTACATCACCCGAAGAGAAAAAGGGCTTCAGGTGGGCCATCGCAGCACTCATTGCTTTGGCTGACATCAACATCTGAGGCACAAAGATTTTATTTTCCGAAAACTTCTGACCTACGCGGTCCATGGCCGGTACGAGGGCTACGGAAAGTACATCACTGGGTGCCACCCCGTTATCCAATGCCTGTTTGGCCAGTTCATCGGCTCCATCCTGTCCCTTCATCTGGGGCGGATAGGGAGATTTCTGATCTACTTTTCCAAATTCGACAGCTTCACCAAGTTTTGCTAAGATGGGATCCATTACTTCTTCGTTTTAATGATTAATGAAATGCTAATAACATATGATACAAAATTAGCCATTATGAATAAAATTACCGATTTTTGCTTCACATTATATGATGCTATTTTAACAAATAACCTACTTTTATACAAAATAAAACTAGCATGAAGGAGTTGTTGGAGGAGATCAAACTGAATCCGGAGGAATCATTCTATATCGGTGTCTTTCAGGACCACATTGATAAGAGTTCCTGGCACTACCACCAGGAATTCGAACTTAGCTTTATCACAGAGGGTTCCGGGAAGCGGATCGTCGGTGACTCGGTCGAGGGGTTCCATCCGGGTGACCTTATCTTTATTGGCTCGCGAATTCCACATGTCTGGTTCTCCGAGTCATCCCATCGCCGGCAGCATACCGGAAGAACCCTGGAGTCGGTATACATGCTTTTCAACCAGGACATTTTACCGGACCCTATTACCTCATTACCTGAATTTGAATATGTTCGAAAAGCGATAAAGCTCTCAGAAAGGGGGATCCGGATTACAGGAGAGACCCTGAACGAAGTGAGCAGGATCATGCTGCAGCTTCCCTACATGAATTCCATGAAGAAGTTGATGTTTTTTTACGAGATTATGGATCTTATTGGAAGGAGCAGCTCTTTCTCATACCTGGCCAGTTCAGATTATGTGAAGTCCAAGTTTGAAACAACCAACAGCAGGATCCACCGGATCCATGAGTTCCTTATGAAAAACTATCAAACCGATATTGATCTTAATGAAGTGGCAGGAATCGTTCACATGGCACCGGCTTCGGTATGCAGGTTTTTCAAGTCCTCGACGGGACTGACCGTATTTGAATACCTGAACAAAATCAAGATCGATTACTCATGTCAGTTGCTGCTTAATACCGACATGAACATTGTGGATATCAGCTACGATTGCGGCTTCAACAACCTGAGTCATTTCAACAAACAATTCAAAAAATTCATAGGGCAAACCCCTACCATCTTCAGAAAGTTGCGCACCAGCCAGCATCCTTGATATGCATTATGCACATTTAGATGAAATTGCAAATATAGCATCAGTATAAGAAAAGTCTGTTGTTGATCTTCCACACTTCAATGCCATATCTTTACCTTCTTTAATTATGAAACAGAATTACTGATAATACTAAATAGCAAAAATCATGAACGATCTGGACATTGCAAGGAAAGTGAAGCTTCAGCACATCTCTGAAATTGCTGAGAAACTGGGGATCGATGCAGATGACATTGAGATGTATGGCAAGTACAAGGCGAAAATTCCACTCGCCCTTTCTGACAGGAAGAGGGCAGCCAAAAGCAACCTGATTCTGGTTTCAGCCATCTCACCCACCCCGGCCGGGGAGGGAAAGACTACGGTCTCCATCGGACTGTCAGAGGGATTGAATAAAGTCGGAAAGAAAAGTACGGTTGTATTAAGGGAGCCCTCACTTGGTCCTGTTTTTGGTATCAAGGGAGGTGCAACAGGCGGAGGTTATTCTCAGGTGCTGCCCATGGAGGATATCAACCTGCATTTTACCGGGGACTTTTCGGCCATTGAAAAGGCACACAACCTGCTCGCCGCTGTGATCGATAACAACATCCAGAGCAAACAAGACGGACTGGGGCTGGATCCCCGCACCATCTCATGGAAGCGTGTGATAGACATGAACGACCGTTCGCTAAGAAGGATTATTGTCGGATTGGGAGGAACCACCTCTGGAATACCCAGGGAGACAGGTTTTGACATAACTGCTGCCTCAGAGATCATGGCCATATTGTGCCTGGCCGATGACCTGCATGACCTGAAGATCAGGCTGGGTAACATCTTTATCGGTTACACCTTTAAGAAAAAACCCATCTACGCCAGGGACCTGAATGCCGGAGGTGCCATGGCTGCTCTTCTGAAGGATGCCATTAAACCCAACCTGGTGCAGACCATTGAGGGGAATCCTGCCATTATTCACGGCGGACCCTTTGCCAATATCGCTCAGGGAACCAACTCGGTTATCGCCACCCGGATGGGGATGACCTTCTCCGACTATACTGTAACAGAGGCCGGCTTTGGATTTGACCTGGGTGCTGAGAAATTCTTCGACATCAAATGCCAGAGCGCAGGGATTTCACCCAAAGCTGTGGTTCTTACCGCCACCATCAGGGCCCTCAAATACCATGGAGGAGCCGATCTGAAAACACTTACAGAACCAAATCCCGAAGCAGTCAGGAAGGGTTTGCCCAACCTGGAAAAACACCTGGAAAACATCAAACAGTTTGGTGTGACCCCGGTCATTGCAATCAACAAATTCACTTCGGATACGGATGAGGAGATCGCCATCATCCGGGAGAAAGCCGAATCGCTCGGTATCAGATGTGCCGTGGCCGATCTCTGGGCCAAAGGAGGTGAAGGAGCCATCGATCTGGCCAATAAGGTGATTGAGGTGGTTGATACCGATCCCCCTGTATTTGATCCCATGTATGACTGGAGCTGGAGTGTAAAAAAGAAGATCGAAACACTGGCTACCAAAATCTATGGCGCCGAGCATGTGGACTACTCTGCACAGGCAAAAAAGGATTTGAAAAAGATTGCAGAGCTGGGACTGGAACAGATGCCGGTCTGCATTGCCAAAACACAAAAGTCACTCTCTGATAACCCCTCTTTGCTGGGAAGACCCAAGGACTTCATCATTACTGTAAGGGAGATCGAGATCGCAGCCGGGGCCGGATTTGTGGTCCCGATTACCGGAAGCATCATGCGCATGCCGGGTCTGCCGGCACATCCTGCCTCCGAGAACATCAGCATTGATAACGAAGGCAATATTACAGGACTTATGTAGTGACTGGTGATTGGTGAGGGTGACTGGTGATTGGTGATTGGTGATTGGTGATTGTGTGATTGGTGGTTGGTGATTGGTGACTGGTGAGGGGTGAGGGTGACTGGTGATTGGTGATTGGTGATTGGTGATTGGTGATTGGTGATTGGTGAGGGGTGAGGGTGACTGGTGATTGGTGACTGGTGAGGGTGAGGTAGTAAACCGATCAAAATCGATACCCTGAAGATAAAATAGTCACCAGAGGAGAATGAGACAGATGACTTTACAAATAGATAACCTAAAATTTTTTATGCCATGCAAACTATATTAAAAAGCAGATCTAATGAGGTGGTGATCGACACCGAAGGTCCGGTTGTAATCATCGGGGAGAGCATCAACCCCACCAGGCGGAAAAAACTGGTAGAGACACTCTCTAATCACGATTTCGAACTGGCTATCCAGCTGGGAAAAAGCCAGATGGATGCCGGAGCCGAAGTGCTGGATGTGAACGTGGGTTTTCCCGGGGTGGATGATGTGGCACTGCTGCCAGCAACAGTCAAAGCGCTGCAGCAGGCACTTGATGTGCCCCTCTGCCTGGACTCTCCCAATCCGGCAGCAATCGAGGCGGCCCTGAAGGTGATTGAGGGCAAGGCCCTGATTAACTCGGTTAACGGAGAGGAGAAGTCAATGGAAGCGGTCCTTCCCATTGCAAAAGAGTATGGCGCTGCAGTGATCGGCCTGGTGATGGATGATGACGGCATCACCAACGATCCGGAAAAAAGATTGAAAATCGCAGAGAAGATCCTGGAGAGGGCAGTAAGCCTGGGAATCAAAGAGGAGGATGTAGTAATCGACCCCCTGGCCATGGCTGTAAGTGCAGATCCTGAGGCCTGCATGGTGACCCTTGAAACCATCAGGCTGGTCCACGAAAAACTGGGACTGAATATCACACAGGGATCCAGCAACATCTCCTTCGGACTTCCCGGACGGGTGGAGCTGAACAATGCACACATGGCCATCTCAATCTGGAACGGTCTTACATGTCCCATCGCCAATCCGGCCAAGATCACACAATTTGTAAGGGCAATGGATCTGATACGAAACCGTGATGATTATGCAATCAGGTATGTGGAACACTGTCAAAATCAGGATAGTTAGACTGGTGAGGGTGATTGGTGACTGGTGACTGGTGAGGGTGATTGGTGATTGGTGAGGGTGATTGGTTACGCAATAATAACAATTCTAATAACTTACATATGGCGATTATAACTCCGGGGAGAAGATGGCAGCCCCCATTCCTGCCTTTTAAGAAGGAGCCCTTTGGAAAAAGGGTGGTGAGAAGAGTTGAACGGATTGTAAAAGGACCCCTCTTCGGGTGCAGAATGTGCGGGAACTGCCTGTTGCAGGAGACCGCTTTTATCTGTCCCATGGAGTGTCCCAAGGGGATGCGAAACGGACCCTGCGGCGGCTCAACCCCCGAAAAGTGCTATGTGGATGAAACCAGGCCCTGTATCTGGCACAAGATCTATGAAAGGGCACACAAGATGGGTAGGGAAGAGATGTTGCTGGAGGTCCTCCCCCCGCTTGACTGGGACAAGGTGGGCACTGAAACCTGGGGAGATGTGGTTCGCTCCATAAGAAAAGTTGGAACGGGCAAATTCATTAAAAGTCGCTTCTCGCGTGATAAGGAGTTGAAATCCTCCACCTGGGAGTCGGTTTTCAGGCCGGTGAGGCAGCCGGAGTGGTGGCAGGGGGATTCTCAACACCATCCCCCGGCCTACACAGAACCCTTTTCCAATCTTGAAAAAGAGCTGAAATCGGGGAAATTTGTGATCACCGCAGAGGTATCCCCACCGCTGAGTACGGCCACAGGGAAGCTCAAAAGAGATATCGAAATGATGAAAGAGGTGGTTGCTGCGGTCAATTTTACCGACAGCGCATCGGCCAGTCCCCGCATGTCAAGCATGGCCTGCAGCAAGGTGGCTGCAGAACTGGGAGCAGACCCGGTGCTGCAAATTGCTGCCAGGGACAAAACCCGGAGCGGGCTCCAGTCCGACATCATGGGCGCCAACGTGATGGGGGTGCACAATGTGCTTTGCATCACCGGCGATAATGCCAGGATCGGCCCTACCCCCACCAGCAACACCAACATCCTCGATATGGATGCCATCCAGATGCTCTGGATCCTTCGAAGAATGAGGGATGAAGGGATCTACCTGGATGGAAGGAAGATGAAAGCACCGCCCAAATTGTTCCTGGGCGCAGCTGCTTCACCCTTCGCCTCAGAGCCCCGCTTCCAGGCACTCAGGGAGGAGAAGAAGATCAATGCCGGTGCACAGTTCTTCCAGACCAACCTGATTTATGATCCTGACGGACTGGACCTATGGCTTGAGGAGATGGACAAACGCAACATCCTGGACAAGGTCTATATCCTGGCCGGTGTCACCCCAGTCAGAAGCCGTCGGATGGTTCAGTACCTGCACCACAACATCCCGGGAGTGAGGGTACCACAGCAGATCCTCGACAGGTTCGACAAGGCCAAAGAGGACGATTACGAGGAGCTGGGAGTGGAGATCGCACTGGAGATCATCGAAAAGATCAAACCCAAAAAGGGTATCAACGGTCTCCACCTGATGTCTGTGGGATGGGAAGCCATCGTACCCCGCATCATCAAAGAGGCCGGGCTGTAGTTGCCATCCCTGCATTGCATTTATTGTCATTTATGCATATTTTTGCAAAATGCAAATGACAAAATTTCAATGGATCCTCCTGCTCCTGTTTGGGAGTTTTACGGGGTGTAATGATGAAGTCCCTGAACCCGGACTAACCTATAACAATATTATAGGGGTAGTTCGAAGCATGGCCGACCCGTTTATCCTGCAACATGAAGAGAAGTATTACCTGTATGGAACAGATGATGTTTCACCTGATGTGGATATGGGCTTCAAGGTATATGTATCGGACAACATGGTGGAGTGGAGCGACCCGCAAGGTGTTGGTGACGGTGGACGTGCCCTGATGGCAAGCGATTCCTGGGGGAATTGGGGATTCTGGGGTGCAGAGGTTTATAAAAAGGACAGCATGTTTTACATGTTTTATACGGTCGAAGAACACCTTGCTGTTGCAATAAGCAACTCCCCGTTGGGTCCATTCAGGCAAGAGGTGCAGAAACCCTTCAGGTATATCAGGGAGATAGACGGTCATATGTTTGTAGATGAAGATGGAAAAGCATATCTCTATTACGTCAGTTTTGAGAACAGCTCCAATGAAATCTTTGTGGAGGAGTTAAATGATGACTGGTTAAGTACAAAACCGGAAACTAAAACAAGATGCATCTGGTGGACCCAAACCTGGGAGAACAGTGATCCCAACTATGACCAATGGCCTGTGGCCGAGGGAAGCGCTGTGCTGAAACACCAGGGAGTCTATTACCTTTTCTACACAGCAAACCATTTCTTAAGTCCCAACTACGCAGTGGGATATGCAACTTCCGATTCACCTTTGGGACCCTGGATCAAGTATGATGATAACCCGGTCCTTGAAAAGACCAGGAAATTAATAGGAACCGGGCATTGTTCATTTGTCCGCTCTCCCAATGATGAGTTGTACATGGTGTACCACGCCCATAAAAGCCCCTCTATACCTTTACCACGTAAAATGTGTTTTGATCGGGGCGAGTTCATACCTGACCCGGACCCTGCAAAACCGGACCGGTTTGAGATCCAGGCAACCGATACCATCCGGGAGGTATCCTGGAATTGAAAACCAGACTGACAGGGCACTGATCAATTGATCATTGAGGGTGATCAGGCATCGATATTGGCATACTTCGCATGCTTCTCGATGAACTCCCTGCGGGGAGGTACTTCATCGCCCATGAGCATGGAGAAGATGCGATCGGCCTCTGCTGCACTGTCAATGGAGACCTGCCTGAGGGTACGGTTTTCCGGATTCATGGTGGTATCCCACAGCTGTTCGGCATTCATCTCGCCAAGACCTTTGTAGCGCTGAATGTGGATTCCGGACTCCTTTCCGCCTCCCACCTCTTCAATAAACGCTTCCCGCTCCTCTTCGCTCCAGCAATACCGCTCCTTCTTGCCTTTTCGGATCAGGTAGAGTGGCGGGGTGGCAATATAGAGGTAACCGTTCTTGATCAGATCGTTCATGTACCTGAAGAAGAAGGTCATGATCAGCGTGGCAATGTGGGATCCGTCCACATCGGCATCCGTCATGATAATGATTTTATGATAACGAAGACCCTCCAGGTTCAGCGCCTTGCTGTCCTCCTCGGTCCCCATTTTCACTCCCAGTGCGGTAAAAATATTCTTGATCTCCTCGTTCTCATAGATCTTATGCACCATTGCCTTCTCAACGTTGAGGATCTTTCCCCTGAGCGGCATGATGGCCTGGAAAGCCCTGTCACGTCCCTGCTTGGCTGTTCCACCCGCAGAGTCACCCTCCACAAGGTAGATCTCGGTCAATGCCGGGTCCTTCTCGGAGCAGTCGGCCAACTTGCCAGGCAACCCTGCACCTGAAAGTACGTTCTTACGCTGTACCAGCTCCCTGGCCTTCCTGGCTGCATGGCGGGCCTGTGCTGCAAGGATCACCTTGGAGACTATCTGCTTGGCATCTTTCGGATGCTCCTCCAGGTAATGTGCCAGTGAGGCACTCACAGCCTGGTCAACCACCCCCATGATGTCTGAGTTCCCGAGCTTGGTCTTGGTCTGCCCTTCGAACTGGGGTTCTGCTACTTTTACCGAAATAATGGCCGTCAGTCCTTCACGGAAATCATCTCCGCTGATATCAAATTTCAGTTTGGCCAGCATCCCCGATTTCTCAGCATAAGCCTTCAGTGTCCTGGTCAATCCCCTTCTGAATCCTGACAGATGGGTTCCGCCTTCAATGGTATTGATGTTGTTCACATAGGAGTGAATATTCTCAGAAAAAGAGGTGTTGTACTGTAGTGCAATCTCCACCGGAACATCATTCTTTTCGGTCTCGATATGCACGGCATCCTCGATAAGCTTCTCCCGTGTGGCATCGAGGAAAGCGACAAACTCCTTCAGCCCCTCTTCTGAATAGAATTCATCGTGGCGGAATTCACCTCCTGTCTTCTCCTTATCAGATCCATTGCCATCTCCGTTGCCATTGCCGTTCCCATTCTCCTCTCTCTCGCGCAGGTCTTTGATGTTAAGGCGAATACCTTTGTTCAGAAAAGCCAGCTCACGTAACCTGGATGCAAGGATCTCGTACCGGTATTCGGTAACTGTAAAAATCGTAGTATCAGGCTTAAAGGTAACAATGGTCCCGGTTTTATCCGTTGTTCCCACCTCTTTGACCTCACCATCCGGGACTCCCCGCTGGTAGGTCTGAATATATATTTTTCCATCCCGGTGTACCTCGGCCTTCAGCACTTCAGACAAACCATTTACACAGGATACCCCAACACCGTGCAATCCTCCTGAAACCTTATAGGAATCCTTATCAAATTTACCCCCGGCATGCAGCACAGTCATCACCACCTCAAGGGCAGATTTACCCTCTTTCTCGTGGATGTCAATAGGAATTCCCCGTCCGTCGTCCTCCACGGTGACTGAGCAGTCCTCGTTGATGGTCACATCGATCTGGCTGCAATGTCCTGCAAGGGCTTCATCAATGGAGTTATCCACCACCTCATACACCAGGTGGTGCAGTCCTTTTTCACTTACATCTCCAATGTACATTGCGGGCCTTTTCCGTACCGCTTCCAATCCTTCAAGAACCTGGATACTCTCCGCAGAGTAGTTCTTGTTATTCGCTTCACTCATTCTATTCTGTTTATGCTGTTTAATGCAAAATATCGTTCATAAAACCATCAAAAAAGATGATGATTTGTCATCAATTCTCAGTTTCTAAAAGCGTGTGGTGTAGTTTCTCCTGAAGAACCGTCAAAGGTTGCCTCCCCCACTGAATTCCCTGCCCGAATTGAATTTTCTAAATACCTCTCTGTCAGTATATTGACAATCAAACTAATCCTCCTGAATGGTTCTGCTAAAAATAGCAAAAATAATCCGGATTTCCCACCACTAAAAGCCCTGAAAACCAGTGAAGTTATTAACAGAATCTGACTGAAATTCAGGAGCTAATTCCAGGTCCGGGATTGCTGCCTAGAAATCCTCTTTAAAATAGCGTTCAAGTTCTGAAACAAACTCCCCCAGTCCGGACATGCGCTCCGCCAGTCCATGCGTGAAGTAGTTGAAATCGAGCTTGCTGACCACTGCATTGAGCCTGTCGCGTTTCTTGGTGTAATCATGCCCCACCAGCCTGTAGACAGCCTTTATATCCTCGGCGGGCCGGTCCCGCTCCTCCATCGGCTCTGTTCTCGGATTGAACCCCAGCTGCTTCTCTATAAATTCGGGAGTCAGTTTCCGGGAGACTCTCCTCAAATGGTGGTATTCACCAAGAAACCATGCCTCTGTCTCCATGATGGCCAGGTGGATCCGGGTCCTGGCCCCTTTTTGCGGCAGATGGTGGTTCAGTCCGCGTCGAAGCTTTCCCACATCTTCCCTCTCAAAATTGGGATAGACATCACGCAGACCCAGAACCATCTGATACCCGCTTGCCACAAGTTTCTGCCTGTGTGCCATCAGGTAGCTCTTCACATTGGTCTCTCCCCCGCAATCATATACCAGCACGTAGTAATCGGTCATGTTATGGACATGTGCCGCCTTCATGACCGTGAAGGACATCCTTACATTGTGGCCACCTGTCACCTTCACAGTCTGAATGGCGATCCTGTTCCTGTCCAGCACCGCCTCAAGCATGCGCCTGACCAGTATCTGCTCGGTGAGCCCCTCGACGAATATGGCCAGCTTCCTCATTCTTCAGAATCCCCTCCCGGTTCCTCTTCACTGAATCCCGATTTGAAGAACTCGCTGGCATAAAAATCAAAATTATTAAGTCCGGTGAATTTAAACTCCTCGAAGATCTCTTTGGAGTTCTCGTAGTTGAAAAGACTGATCTTATTTCCCTCCCTCATTATCACCGCCCAGTGCTCGATATCAACTGCATTCATAATGAAAGAGTCATTGGTGGACATGATCAGCTGGATCCCTGCCTTACCCGCCTTCCTGATCAACAGCTGCACCAGCTGTTTCGCCCGGGAGAAATCGAGCCCCTCCCCGATATCATCAATGATCACGAACCCTTTGTACCCGCACAGGATGTAGTAGTTGATCTGTACCAGCACCGAAAAGGCCCTGAACTGCCCCTGTGACATGTCTCTTTGGGTCACCTGCTTCTCCAGGCCCGCCTCGGTGGTGTAGACTGCGTACCGGTCCCGGTCGGCCTGAGAGAACCGCTCAGAGAAATGGATGATCCCGAAATCCTCCAGCGCATAGCTGATCTCATTCATATCCTCCAGAACCGCCTCTCTGAATCCGTCAAACTCCTCACTTGCCACTGTAATAACCGGCACCAGGGAGTTGTTGGTCACACTCATATCAATCTCCCTGGAATCAAAAGCTGATTTCAGGGCATAACGGGTCTTCCCCAGGTCCCCGCTAAAATCAAACCGCCTCAGGCTGATGGCCCATCCATGGATAATCTCGATAAAGGGATGCTGCAGCCTGTCACGCTTGGCATAACAGGCAAGCTGGTCGTGCGGGATCTCAAACTCAAGAAAGATAGACCCTGGAGTAGATTCATACTTAATTAAACCCCTTCCGTCCTCTCCCCGCTCAATCACAAGCTCCTCCCCCATATACAACCGTTCCGCGCGGATGGTCTCCAGGTCAAAAGCCAGCTCATAACGCATGAAATCCTCGCTGTTCCTGAAAATCAGCTCATAGGTGACCGGTCCTGTGGCGGTTGTACCCCGCCCTTTAAGCATGCTTACCAGGTCGGTAAGTGCATTCAGGGTCCTGGTCTTCCCGCTGGAGTTCTTTCCCACCACCAGGTTGATCTCACCCAGGCTCACATTGTCGATAAGCCATTCGATCTTCTGACCAGCATTTTCACGAAAAGAGAACTGAGTCAAATACATGTTTAGTTACATTTTGTTCTGTAACCAAAGTTAACAAATTGCGTCAATTACAGGGCGTAGGTGAATCCAACCATCGCCCTGAAGCGGTAGGCCGGATACTGGTTGTAGATGTAGTACTTCTGTGCGGCAAGGTTGTTGATGCGGGCCCAGAAAGAGAGCAGTTTGGTGTAGCGGTACTCAACCCCCAGGTTGGCATCGACCGTTAAGGGGAGGATCTCCTCGGTGGTATCGAAATCCTCATAATAGCGGCGCCCGATGGTATAGATTCCCATGCTCACAAGGATCTTGTCGCTCATGTTGTAGCGGGCCTGCAGGGAGATATCAAAAGCCGGTTTGTTCCAGGGATGATCGTCATCGCGCAGGGCCCTGGTTGTTCCCTCCTGGGTTGTCATGGTAGAGAGTGTATACTTGTAGTAATTCCCCTTCAGAAACACCTTCCATGAGTCGTTGGGACGGATGGTAATCTCTCCATGCAGGTTAAGCAGGGTGATGTCCGAATAGACCACCGTAAACTGGTTCTTCAACAGCTGGGTGGTATCGTTCACAAAGAAGTACTGGTTGTCGATAACGGAGTAACTGCCTTTGACATTGTATGACAATGCATCGGAAAAACGGCCCTTTAACCCCAGGGTTCCAATCAATTTATGGCTGGTGGGTTTGATGGCGAGGGTAGGAACAACATAAGGATTCTCCTCAACGGTTTTCCGGTAGTTGTTGGACTCAAGGTATCCATCCACACTAAAGTAGGGGACAATGACCTCCCTCACCACATTAAACTCGAAAGTTGCCCTTGGATAGAAATGTAGAGGCTGTATATCACCAGTGAGGTCGTTGCTGGCAAATGAGAGGTATGTATTGAATCCTGCAGTGAACCTCCACTCGGAAGAGGTTTTGGCTACGCGTGGGTTCAGCCACACCATGGTATGGTTTCCAATGACATTGTCCCAGGTGGGGTAATGGCCATAGAACGCAGCTCCTGCTTCACCTTCTATATCAAGGGTCCTTAGCTTTTTGTCAAACCCAAGATGAAGTGTGGCCCCATGTTCAACCTCATTG
>JBDLIQ010000087.1:0-16825 GCA_039714775.1 Bacteroidota bacterium | reverse complement strand
GCGTGGTGCACGATGTAGGCCTCGGTGGTGCGTTTGACCATGTCGCCTTCGCCTGCGTGGGCGGCGATGATGTGGCACACCTCGGGGGGGATACCGCAGCTTTCGGCCAGTGAGACTCCCGAGAAGGGGTGCCTGAGCAGTTTGCCATAAGAGCCCTGTACCGCTTTCCCGTTGTCGTCCAGCACATACTCCAGCAGCTTCCCTACATCGGCCAGGATGGCCCCCGAAAGGAGCACATCCATGTTTACGGGGAGTTCATCACCGAAAAACTCATTCATCTTGTTGCCGCTGTCACGGGCAATGTGTACCACGGCACGTTTGTGTGCCATGAAACTTACCTTCAGGTCGGGACCGCAGAGCAGGGTAAATGGGATCCTTTTCAGATCCTCACCTGTAAGTACGCTCTGTTCCAGCGCTTTTTTCCACACATCGGCCGTTTTCTGCCTTAGTTCCGGATCCCCGATCCACTCCAGTTCGGGCCACAGTTCCAGCAGTTCTGATTTAATCTCTTCCATATTTTTCTGTTGTTTTTTAACTATTCAATAACCACTCACCCTCACCCTCACCCTCACCAGTCACCCTCACCAGTCACCAATCACCAATCACAAATTTGCTATGACGGCATCGGCCATCTCTTTGGTGGAGGCGGCCCCTTTCTCTATCACATCTGCCTTTCCGGTCATCTTCATCATGTCATATGTGCGCACTTTACCTTCACTGATCACTTTGGCAATGGAATTCCTGATGCGGGTGGCGATCTCTGCCTCGCCTATGTGGTCCAGCATCATGCAGGCCGACTCCATCATGGCAATCGGGTTGACAATGCTCTCCGGGTAGTCTGCATATTTTGGAGCAGAACCATGGGTGGGCTCAAATACCGAGACCTCCTCGCCCAGGTTGGCACTGCATGCAAATCCCAATCCACCGATCAGTCCGGCAAAACCATCCGAAACTATATCCCCGAACATGTTACCGGCCACGATTACCCCGTAGGTCTCCGGGTTCTTGGTGAGCCACATCATCTGGGCATCGATATTGGTGTTCCAGAGCTCAATATCGGTAAAGTCGGCTGCCTGGATCTCCTGGGCCATCTTGTACATCATGCCCGAGGTCTCCCTGATTACATTGGGCTTTTCGCATACTGTCACACTCTTGTAACCATGTTTGCGTGCGTAATCAAAAGCGGCCCTAAGAATCCTCTCCGTAGCCTTTTTGGTGAAGATTCGTGTGGAGATGGAGAGCTCCTCCACCGGCACATCGCCAAAGTTCTTCACGAATTTGGGGTGGGTGGCCAGACCTTTGTAGACGATCTCGGGCGGATTGCTCCACTCAACCCCGCCATATAATCCTTCCGTATTCTGCCTGAAGATGGCCACATCGACCTCCGGCTCCTCGATGGTATTCCCGGCTCCGCGCCTGATGAAATTGAGGGGATTCCCCTTGTAGGTACGGCAGGGCCTGATACAGACATCCAGGTTAAAGTGCTGCCTCAGTCCGACGATGGGACTCGAGTAGACCAACCCCTTCTCCTTCAGGGAGGGGTCCAGTTCGTCAGCAGCAGCATCCTTTGGTTTGCTGGTAATGGCCCCGAAGAGTCCGATTTTATGCTCTTCAAGCAATTTGATGGTCCTCTCGGGCAGGGGGTTGCCCTCGCTTTTCCAGAATTCCCAGCCGATATCACCTTCAACATAACTGGCATTGAATCCGGCCTTCTCCAGTACCCGGATTGTTTCATCAAGGACTACCCTTCCAATTCCGTCTCCGGGCAGGGCTACAATGGTTCTTTTCTCCATGTTCATAAACAGTTTAGCAAGTGTTGTAGAATTGTTATTTTTGCCATGCAATGTAGGATTTTATCCGGTCATATGTATGACAAATTAATTGCTTTTAAACAGATTTTTAAAATTATTGAGTCAACCATTCATTTCATCCATGCAGAAGATTTCTGAGTTACAGCCCGGCGAGGTCTGGAGTTATTTTGAGGAGATTCTGGCCATTCCAAGAATCTCCAAACAGGAGGAGAAAATTATCCAATATCTTGAATCATTTGCAAAGGAGCATGGACTGGACTGCAAACGCGATCAAGTGGGTAATGTATTGATATCCAAGCCTGCCACCCCGGGAATGGAGTCAAAAAAAGGGGTGATCCTTCAATCTCATCTCGACATGGTGGGGGAGAAGAATGCCGGGAGCAAACACGACTTCTCAAAAGATGCGATTCAGCCGCTATTCGATCAGGGGTGGATCAGGGCGAAGGGTACGACCCTGGGTGCTGATGACGGGATCGGTATAGCTGCCTCCATGGCCATTCTTGCATCGGACAGGATCAAACACGGACCACTGGAATGCCTCTTTACTGTGGATGAGGAGAGTGGCATGACCGGGGCGTTCGGACTTCAACCGGGGTTTGTCAAAGGATCGGTACTGCTGAACCTGGATTCGGAAGATGAAGGGGAGATCTTTATCGGTTGTGCCGGTGGTATTGATACGGTGGCTCTCCTGAAGCTTAAAAAGAGGCGTGTCGGCAGGAACCGCGTTGCACTCAGGGTGCGTATCGGGGGACTAAAAGGGGGCCATTCGGGCGATGAGATCCACAAAGGGTTAGGAAACTCCATTAAGATCCTGAACCGGTTTCTCTGGAATGCGGACCAGCGGTTTAAGGTGCGGCTGGCCAGCATTGAAGGAGGCAATGCACGCAATGCCATTCCCAGGGAGGCAGAAGCAGTGATCACCATACCTGCAAATGCCATAGAGCTGCTACGGGTCTATTTTGATTCGTTTGCAACAGTTGTTAAGAGGGAGATGGAGGTGGTTGAGCCCGGACTGGAACTCTCACTTGAGCAGGTTGAATTGCCCGATATGGTGATCAGGCGAAAACAGCTGAAAAAATTGTTCAATACACTCTACGCCTGTCCCCACGGTGTGGTGGCCATGAGCCAGGAGATCCCGAACCTGGTGGAGACCTCCACCAACCTGGCATCTGTGAGGCACATCGATGAGGAGATGCTGGAGATCGTTACCAGTCAGCGGAGCAGCGTGGAGTCTTCGAAGCAGGACATTGCGAACCGCATGTTCTCACTCTTTACCCTGCTGGGAGCGCGGGTGAGGCATTCGGATGGCTACCCGGGGTGGAAACCCAATATGGACTCCGAGCTCCTCAATATTTCAAGTGAGGTATACCGGGATCTGTTTTCAAAGGATGCGGAGATAAAGGCGATCCATGCAGGTCTGGAGTGCGGATTGTTCCTGCAGAAATATCCCGACCTGGATATGGTCTCATTCGGACCCACCATTAAGGGAGCCCATACACCCGAGGAGGGAATTGAAATAGAGACTGTGGACCGGTTCTGGAAACTCCTTCTGAAGATGCTGGAAAGGGCACCGGAAAGTAAATAACAGGTCGAACTACTGCACCGGCTCGAATTCATTCTTACCCACCCCGCAAACAGGACAGCCCCAATCTTCAGGGATCTCCTCAAAAGGCGTTCCGGGTGCTATGCCTGATTCGGGATCACCCTCTACGGGATCATACACCCATCCGCATACTATACACTGGAATTTTTGCATAAGTGGTAGTTCTTACATGAATTTCTTTCGGATTCCCGGTATCAGCAGTATTCCTGGAATCAGCAAGCTTCCCGTGACCACCTCTCCGGTCTCCGGATCAAGCTCTGAGCCATTCAGGCTGTGTGGAATCAGGTAGACGGCCAGCATCACCACCGCGGCCAGGATGGCGAGCCATCTGCCGTAAGGCTTCTCCCTGAGGAACCAGGCAGCCAGAAAGGGTACCAGGGCAAAAACCACCTTGTTGTCCGTCAGATCGCTGCCCAATGGCCAACCGGTCCAGAACTGTCCGAAGGAGTACTTCTGGACAATGGGCCCAAGGATGAAGCCCCCCAGGATCAGGAAGATCAGGGTGAATCCTATCTGTCGTTTGTATGCCGGCATATTGGCAAGGGCAAAAAAGACAACCGCCGTGGACCAGATCACCGTAAGGACCATCAGCAATACATGCGGGATCAGTGCCCATGCGGGAACCGAACCTTTGTACCGGACCACCACATGTTCCTGAGCTCCCTGATTAATCGATTCCCCATTGGCACTGAGTGCCAGCTGGTACTCTATCTTGCCGGCGGGTGGCTGGTGAGGTAGTGATGCGGTCAGAACCCCCTCACTGCGTACCATGACGATTGTGTCCCATGGATCCTCTGTTGGAAATCTTCTCCAGATTACTTTACCTTCAATGGGTTCGGGAAGATCCAGTTCGAGAGAACAATCGGTATCACCTCCATGAGAACGCGGCAGATTGAAATCATATTCAACACCGGTGTAGGTGATGGTACAATCCTTTGGGTAGGTGGGCCCGGTGAGCCTCTGGTAGACCATGGCAGCCAGTGAGATCACCACGGCGAGGATCCAAAAAATAACCTTTTTAAGCTTCATGTATATTATTGTTTATCAATAAAATAGTGGTATAGACTCAATACAAATCAAAAAGTTTTGAAAGATACAATTAATATTTTTTCCGAAGCAGGCTTGGTTGGAATTAACAAATGAATTACATTGACAAAAGGAGATCTTGCTGGTAATGGTCAAACAATTCATGGACTAAAATGCACCAAAATGAAAACAGCCGCACTCACCATTTCCCTTTTAACTGTTTCCCTTTCCACTACTGTAACCGCCCAGGAGACCATCACGCTCTCTGACTGCCACAGGCAGGCGGTTGAGAATGCCCCCAGGTTAAAGGACCGGGAGGCTATCCGGCAGATCGGGGAGTTGAACATCGGTCAGGCGAAAACAGGCTGGTACCCCTCCCTGGAGCTGAATGGCAAGGTAAGCTACCAATCGGATGTGGTGACTGTAGCCCTGACCGATCCAACCATTCCGGTTGCATTTCCGGAGGTACCCCATGACCAGTACGGTGTGAACCTGGATGTGAGACAAACCCTCTATGACGGGGGAATCAACAGGCAGGTGAGGGCGGTGGAGCAGGCAAATACAGCGGCTGACCTACAGCAGGTGGAGGTGGATCTTTATGGTCTGAAGTCCCGGGTGAACCAGTATTACTTTGCCATCCTGGTGTTGCAGGAGAACCGGAAGAACCTGGTGATCCACATGGAGAACCTGGAAGCCAGGAAGGGGTCGGTGACTGCTGCGATTGAACACGGTATCCTACTTGAAGCAGAATTAAAGGTGATCGATGTAGAGATACTGAGAGTCAGGCAATCCATGGTGGAGGTAGTGGCCCGAAAAAAATCCTTTATCGATGCACTGAATGTATTATGCGGAACCCAATTTCCTGATGTGGTTTCACTGATTCTCCCCCTGCCGGAAGGGATTGAAACGGTGGAGGCAAACCGGCCCGAGCACAGGCTTTTTGAATTGAAAGATGCCTCCATGGAGGCGGGAAAAGAGTTGTTGGGAAAAAAACGGATGCCGCAACTCTTTGCATTTGGTCAGACGGGATATGGCAAGCCGGGGTACAACATGATGAACAGCGGGTGGGATTTTTACTACATGGTGGGAGCGGGGTTTAAATGGAATATATGGGACTGGAACAGCACCAGCCGTGAGAAGCAGGTGATCGAAAACCGGCGGCAGGTATTGCAGAACCAGCGGGCCTCTTTTGACCGGGAGATACACTCCCTGATGGTACAGGAGGAGGCGAAGATCGGGCAGTACAGGCAGACCATGGAGCTGGAGGAGCAGGTGCTTCTGCTGCAGGAGGAGATCTCGGCACATGCAGCCACAAAGCTTTCTAACGGAACCATCACTGCCACTGAATACATTACCGAACTGAACAAAGAGAGCCTCTCGCGGATCAGTCTGGCCACCCATGAGATACTTCTGCAGCAGTCGATAACCAATTATTTAACAATTCAGGGAAATCTGTAAATCAATCTGTTATGAAAATAATACACATCCTGATTCCATCGATCCTTACTCTTTTTCTCTCCTGTTCAGGCAATGAGGAGGGGGCCGGTGCCTATGGGAATTTTGAAGCCAATGAGGTGATTGTCTCTGCCGAAGCACAGGGCAGGATAGTAACGTTTGAACCTGTCGAGGGTACACGCCTGAAGGAGGGAGAGGTGGTGGTGGTCATAGATACCACCCAGCTGACCCTTAAAAAGGAACAACTGGAATCGGGAAAAACCTCCCTGGGGGCCAGGATCAGAACACTGGATGCAGAGGTTCATGCAAACCGGGTCCAGTTGAAAAATCTGGAACGGGAAGAGCAGCGGATCGATCGTCTTGTGGAGGGAGGAGCCGCCACCTCCAAACAGAAGGATGATATTGTGGGTCAGATTGCACTCATGGAGGCAAAGATTGCAGCTGTGGAGTCACAGGATGCATCGGTCCATGCAGAACGCAGGACCCTGGAGATACAGATCAGCCAGGTGGAGGATCAGATCCGGCGGAGTTCTGTGAGGAATCCGGTCGATGGTGTGATACTGGCGAAATACAGGGAGAAGGGGGAGATGGCCATGCCCGGTCAGCCCCTCTATAAAACAGCCAGCATGGATACCCTGATCCTCAGGGCCTACATTTCAGGAGAGCAATTGTCTGCCGTTAAAACCGGACAGGTTGTGCAGATCATGTATGATGTACCGGGTGGTATGAAGGAGTGCTCCGGTGTGGTGAGCTGGATCTCGCCCAGGGCCGAATTTACACCTAAAATAATCCAGACAAGGGAGGAGCGTGTGAACCTGGTCTATGCTATTAAAGTGCAGGTTCCCAACGAGGGCAGTCTGAAGATCGGGATGCCAGGGGAGGTGCATTTTTAAGGGCAGCCGTCCATGTCACTGATCATCGACCATATTGATAAATCCTTTAAAGAGATCTCCGCCCTCAGGCAGGTGAACTTCGAGGTAGCCGACGGGGAGATCTTTGGTTTGGTCGGTCCTGACGGAGCCGGAAAGTCGACCCTCTTCCGCATCATGGCCTCGCTTCTGGTTCCCAATTCGGGGAGCTGTACCATCCGGGGATACGATGTGGTAAGCCGGTACAGGGATGTGCGACGGATCATCGGGTATATGCCGGGCCGTTTCTCCCTCTACATGGACCTCTCAGTTGAGGAGAACCTGGCTTTTTATGCCAGGGTGTTCGGAACCACTGTAAGGGAAAACTATGACCTGATCAGGGATGTCTACCAGCAGATAGAACCCTTTAAGAGACGGCTGGCAGGAAACCTCTCCGGCGGGATGAAACAGAAACTGGCACTCTCCTGTGCCCTCATTCACAGGCCTGAGGTGCTGATCCTGGACGAACCCACCACCGGTGTGGATGCGGTGAGCCGTGCAGAGTTCTGGGAGATGCTCAGGAAGATCAGGGGGGAGGGAATCACCATTGTAGTTTCAACTCCATACATGGATGAAGCGGCCCTGTGCGACCGGGTGGGACTGATTCAGAAGGGGAGTGTGCTTGAGCTGTTTGATCCTGCAAAACCCATTCCCGGTCCGAAAGGAGTGCTCTGGTCCCTGCGAAGCGGGAAGGGGGCCTATTCCTACCTGGAGAAGGTGAGGAGCCTGGAGCAGTGCAGGAGTGCATGGCTCTTCGGGGATGAACTGCACGTAACCCTCAGATCCGCTGAAGACCGGGTCCGGATTGAATCGATCCTGAATGGTTGGGGAGACCGCTCACTGGAGTGGAGATCCATTGAACCCACCATGGAGGACCGGTTTATGGAGCTGGTGCAGCAGGAGACCGGAGATGAAACAGAGATCATGTCATGATGTACGGGAATGGTGAACATATCATTGAGGTGAAGGAGCTTGTGAAGCGATTCGGCACCTTTGTGGCCAACGACCACCTTACATTCCATGTGGAGCGGGGGGAGATATTTGGTTTTCTGGGAGCCAACGGTGCGGGTAAGACCACAGCCATCAGGATCCTCTGCGGGCTTTCCTACCCCACATCGGGCGAGATCAGGGTGGCGGGGCATGATGTGAATCGCGACAGGGAGCAGATCAAGCGGAAGATAGGTTATATGTCGCAAAAATTCTCCCTTTACGAGGACCTGACCCTCTCGGAGAACATCCGGTTGTATGCGGGGATCTACCGCCTCTCAGGAAAACAGATCAGGGAGCGTGAAGAGGAGCTGCTCGGGCGGCTCGGACTGACACACATCCGCAACAGGCTTATCCGGGAGATCCCGCTGGGATGGAAACAGAAGCTGGCCTTCTCTGTAGCCATCTTTCACAGGCCGGCTATTGTTTTTCTGGACGAACCCACCGGGGGTGTCGATCCCATTACCAGGAGACAGTTCTGGGAGATGATCCACGATGCCACCAACGAGGGCATTACTGTTTTTGTGACCACCCACTACATGGATGAGGCCGAGTATTGTGACCGGGTCTCTATCATGGTGGACGGGGCTATTGAGGCACTGGACAGGCCGGCAGCGCTGAAGTCAAAATACAGGTCAAAGAGCATGAACGAGGTGTTTTTAAAACTGGCACGAAGGTGAAGCGGTTTTTTGGTTTTGTAAAGAAGGAGTTTCAGCACATTTTCAGGGATGTGAGAACCCTGGTGATCCTTTTCGGGCTCCCGGTGGTGATGATCATCCTGTTTGGTTATGTGGTCACCACCGAGATCAGGGATGTGAAGGTGGGAATCTGGGACAGATCGCGGGATGATGCTTCAGCCCAGGCCATTCAGAAGATCTTTTCATCGGGTTATTTTGTTCCGGCAGGGTACATCGATCATGAGGAGCAGATCGGTGCACTGTTCCGCGCCGGAGAGGCCAAGGCTGTGGTGGTGTTTGAGACCGGTTTTGAGAAAAACCTTAACCGGGAGCACAGGGCCTCTATTCAACTGATTACTGATGCATCGGATGCCAACTCTGCCCAGCTGACACAAAACTACCTGCAGGGCGTATTGGTGAACCATTTTCGTTCTTTGAGCCCCGATGTAAAGGTTCCATGGGAGGTTGAGCTTAAACCAAGGATGCTGTATAATGCCGGGTTAAGGGGTGTCTATATGTTTGTACCCGGACTGATGGCACTGATCCTGATGCTGATCTCGGCACTGATGACCTCGGTGACCATCACCCGGGAGAAGGAGTTCGGAACCATGGAGCTGTTGCTGGCCTCGCCGCTGAAACCGGGGGAGATCATCATGGGGAAGGTGGCTCCCTATCTGCTGCTCTCCTTTATCAATGCCCTCACCATTATTCTGCTGGGATACCTGGTCTTTGATGTACCTCTGTCGGGAAGTATCTGGTTGCTGATGGCCGAGTGCATGCTCTTTATCACCCTGGCGCTCTCCCTGGGGGTTCTGATCTCCACCAATGCAAAGACACAGCAGATGGCCATGGTGATGAGCCTGCTGGGACTGATGCTGCCCACCATCCTGCTCTCTGGTTTCATCTTTCCCATCGATAACATGCCGGCGCCCCTGCAGTGGCTCTCGACGGCCATGCCTGCCCGTTGGTTTGTTGTGGTTATCAAGAACATCATGTTGAAGGGAACCGGGATTGCGTTCATCTGGAAAGAGACGCTGATCCTGCTGGGGATGACCCTGTTTTTTATAGTGGCGGCTGTAAGACGTTTTAACATCAGACTGGAATAAAAGGGACCGGGAATGAGAATTATCATCACACTACTGTCAAAAGAGTTCAAGCAGATCTTCAGGAACCGCTTTATGCTTCCGGTGATCTTTGTGGTTCCTGTGATCCAGATGATCGTGCTGACCTATGCAGCCAGTCTTGAGATGAAGGATATTAAGATGGCGGTTGTGGATCAGGAGCTCTCCCAGGCATCCCGTCTCCTGGTTTCCAAGTTCTCCGGTTCACCCTTTTTCAGGATCGAATTGAATACAAACAGTTATGAAGAGGCACTTCGACTGTTGAAGAGGGACGGAGCGGATGTCATCCTTCATATTCAGCATGGTTTTGAGAAGCGGCTCTACAGCGAGAAGGAGACAGATCTGCAGCTTGTGGTGAATGCCATCAATGCCACAGAAGCAGGCCTGGTCTATGCCTACTGCACACGGATTGTGAGCGGTTATAACAACCAGATCAGGACAGAGTGGTTCGCTATGGAGAGCGGGGGAGGAGGGATGACCTCACTGGAGATCATTCCGAAGCTGTGGTACAATCCCCAGCTCGATTATAAGATCTACATGTTTTCCGGGATCCTGGTGATTATCGTTACCCTTATCGGAATGATGCTTACCGCCCTGAACCTGGTAAGGGAGAAGGAGATGGGAACCACCGAACAGATCAATGTCACCCCCATCAGGAAGTACCAGTTTATTATTGCAAAACTGCTTCCTTTCTGGGTGATCGCCCTTTTTGAACTGGCATTTGGACTGTTGGTGGGACGCCTTCTCTATGACCTTCCCATGGTGGGTAACCTGGGACTCCTCTTCCTCTTTGCGTGTGTCTACCTCTTTGTGGTCCTTGGATTTGGTCTCTTCCTATCGACCATCTCCCATACCCAGCAGCAGATGATGTTTATCGCCTTCTTCTTTATGATCACCTTTATCCTGATGAGCGGGGTATTTACCCCGGTGGAGAGTATGCCTGACTGGGCCCAGAGGGTGAACCTTCTCAACCCGGCAGCCTACTTCATGAAGGTGATCAGGATGATACTCCTGAAGGGATCGGAGTTCAGAGACATCAGCCGGGAGTTTTTCAGCCTCCTGCTCTATGCTGTGCTGATTCTCTCGCTGGCGGTCACCAACTACAGGAAGACTACCTGAGCAGTTGTTTGAAGATCTTGTCGGTCCCCTTCGAGTCCCAGTTTACTGCACCGCTCTTTTTGACCACGATCCTTCCCTCGGGGGAGATGATGTAGGTGGTGGGGATTGCTCTGTGTGTAAAGGCTCTTGGGGCTGCACTCTGGGCGTAAACTACAGGCAGGTCGTACCCGTGTTTCTCCATGAATGCATTTACCTCGGCAGGTTCCTGGCTGGTTACAAGCAGGAACTCTACCGACTGGCCATGTTTCTCATAAGCCCGTTGGATCTCTGGGAGCTCTGCCACACAGGGCGGGCACCAGGTGGCCCAGAAATTAAGGAAGATGGGCTTCCCCTTCGCAGATTGCAGGGGAAGTGGTGTTCCCTCCTCTGTAACCAGGGTCCATTGGTAATCGCCCTCTGAGAGCTGTACCTGCTTCTCCTCGGACATCATACCGGGAGCCTTAATATTCAGCATCACACGGTTCACCGTGGTGGCAATGGTTTTCCGGGGCCCCGGAATGATCAGCAGAAGAAGCAGGATCCAGAACGCTACATCACCCGCCTTCTGCCATCTGTTGCGGGTATCTTTCCACTTCTCAAACCGCTCTTTCACTGTTGCCATAAGCTCTCAATTTCCGGCAAAGATAGTTTTTCTTCAGTGATTTCAATTTGAGCCGTTATGATTTACAAATCCTTTCGCTTTGAGGGATGTCTGCTAGTATGTATGATATTTAACACCCTTACTTGCTCTTTCTCAACTGTGTAGATGATGTTGTAATTCCATTGAGTGACTGAACGGTACTTTTTTTCAGTTCCTTCGAGGTAACGTTCAACTGAGTATCCTGAGAAATCCTTGAGTTCTTTGCATCTGGCAATAATTCCTTTTCTTACTGTTTCGGCGGTTTCTGTCGATGCTTTCTTTTTGAGGTGTTCAATATGTTTTCGAAGGGAAGCTCTGGCTTTATGTGAGATAATAACCCCAGATCTCTTCATTACCATTGTTCGGATTCTTTTTCCAAATCCTCAATAGTAAGATATTCGCCTCTCTCTATTTGAGATTCCGCCTCTTTTAAATCAGCCATAAGCTGACTCTTCTTGATTACTTTTCCCGATTCATCATAACCAATGACGGGATCGTTTTCCAAATGAGAATTCATCTTTTGGTAAACCTCATTGATAAGATCCTCTCCAATTTGATGTAGATGGCTATGGATGTAGTCTCTTTTCTTTAACAGGCTCATTATTATCATGCTTTCTGCAAATTTAGTGATTTATCTATGGGTTAATGTAGCAAGTATGGTTTTTATCGGTTAACAAGAGTGACCTTTATCCAATTAAATTAAAAGGGAGCCTTTATTCCCGTTGATGCCATCTGCCAGTTGCCGGATTGAGTTTTAAAGCATATCAGGCTGCATTTGTCTGCAAATGAAACTTTATGTAGGTTTGTTAGGCTAAAGCGACAGGTATGCTAAAACAGGTAAAGATCTTTTTCAAGGAGGAGATATGGTCCCACGACCTGACCTCTAAATCGCGCCGAAAGTTGTTTATGATCCGGCAGGCCAGGATCTATTTCCTTGCGTTTAAAGGGTTTTTTGAGGACCGGGCCGCCGTCCGGGCCGCCTCGCTTACCTATTTCACCATGCTCTCCATTGTGCCTGTTTTTGCCATCGCTTTCTCCATTGCCCGCAATTTTGGATTTGAGGACCGCCTGCATGAGGCGATCAATAATTCGCTTGCAGGACAGGAGGAGATGATGAACCAGGTGATTAACCTGGTGGATAACCTGCTGAGCAATGCAAAGGGTGGTATAATCGCAGGGGTGGGTGGTATTGTCCTCTTCTGGTCGGTGGTCCAGGTACTGAATAACATTGAGGCCTCATTCAACGATATCTGGCAGATCCGCAAGGCACGCAGTCCGGTTAGGAAGTTCTCGGACTACCTGGCCATGATGATCATCTCCCCTTTTGCCATCGGTCTTTCCGGTAGCATGATGGTGAAGATCCAGACCACAGCCGAGGAGATAGAGATGTTTCAGTGGATCATAAAGATCCTAATCAAATCGATACCCTATGTGTCGATGTGGCTCCTTTTTACGCTGGTATATGTTGTGATGCCAAATACCAAAGTGAAGTTTAAATATGCATTTGTGGCCGGCGTATTTGCTGGTACAGTGGCACTGATCTTTCAGACCCTCTATCAGGACCTGCAGCTTGGGGTGTGGAAGTTCAATACCCTTTACGGCAGTATTGCCATGATCCCCCTCTTTCTGTTCTGGCTGCAGATCACCTGGCTCATTGTACTGATGGGGGCAGAGATCTCCTTTGCATACCAGAATATTGAGAATTATGAGTTTGAGGAGGATGCTCTTAACCTGAGCCATAACAACAAGCGGATCCTGACCCTTCTGATCGCCCACCATATGATTAAAAACTTTGAGGAGGGTGGGGAGCCATGGAATACCGATATGCTTAGCCATGAGCTGGGGATTCCCCTGAGGCTGGTGAATGACCTGGTGTTCGACCTGGTGAATGCCGGGATCCTTGCCGAGCTGGCTGCCGACAATCCCAAGATCCGCTCCTATGTGCCTGCCATAGATATCCACAAAATTTCAGTGGAATATATCTACAGCAGGATGGAGTTCCTGGGCAGTGACCATATGGTGGTCAAAGAATCGGATGAACTCAACAGGATCACGAAGCTCCACGAGCACATCCTGCACTCGATCCGTGAATCGCCCTCCAATGTGCTGCTAAAGGATATCTAAAAAACTGTCGATTTGATAGATGTAAGGGATATTTTATACTGATTTAATTGCAGATCGGGCTTGTTGTTTACGAATTATTAGCTAATATTGCAGAATAGTTTATGAAAATGAGATTGAACAGGCACCATAACGTCCACCACCATCACCACCATTTGACCGGTTAGGAGACTGTGCAGTTCAATGTATACCCGAATGATTTTATGTAAGGTTTGCAGATACTGCAGACCTTTTTTTTGTTTAAAAATATTGATATGCAGAAGTTAAGAGTAGCAATACAGAAATCGGGCAGACTTAGCGAGAAGTCGCTGAACCTGCTGAAGGAGGCGGGGATCTCCCTGAACAACGGATCCAGGAAACTCCGCTCAGTGGCCCAATCCTTCCCCCTTGAGGTGATCTACCTGAGGGATGATGACATTCCGCAGTATGTGGAGGACGGGGTGGCACACATCGGGATCGTTGGAGAGAATGAGTATGTCGAAAAAGCATGTGATGTGGAGCTGGTAGAGAGGCTGGGTTACTCAAAATGCAGGTTGTCCATTGCCATCCCCAAGTCGGATGACTACGGTGGAGTGGAGGATCTGCAGGGAAAGCGCATTGCCACCTCCTACCCGGTGATCCTCAAAAAGTGGCTGGGAGAGCACGCTGTTGATGCCGATGTGCATGTGCTCAGCGGATCGGTAGAGCTTGCTCCCTCCATCGGGAGGGCCGATGCCATATTTGACATTGTAAGCTCGGGAAGCACCCTGATCAGCAACGGACTGAAGGAGGTGGAGACTGTGATGCGGTCAGAGGCGGTGATCATTGCCAATCCGGAGATGGAGGCTGATGTGAAGGGTATACTGGCTGACCTGCTTTTTCGCATTCGCAGTGTGATGGCGGCTTCCAATAACAAATACATCCTGTTGAATGCGCCCAATGACCGGCTGGATGAGATCATCAGCGTAATTCCCGGTATGAAGAGTCCCACGGTGATACCCCTGGCGCAGGAGGGCTGGAGTTCGGTCCACTCGGTCCTGAGCGAAAAAACTTTCTGGGAGGTGATCGACCGGCTGAGGGAGCTGGGAGCGCAGGGAATCCTGGTGATCCCCATTGAGAAGATGATTATCTGATACGAACCAGGAAACCAGGAAACCTGGAATCCTGATAACTAAATTACCCCATGAACATTATTCGATACCCAGAACGCAAGCAATGGCCTGACCTCCTTCAACGCCCCCAACTGGATTTTTCCAAATTGGAGGGAGAAGTGGAGGATATTATTAGAACTGTTGCTGCTAAAGGAGATGATGCAGTCCGCTCCTATACAGCTGAATTTGATGGTGCGGAGATTGAATCACCGGAGGTGCCTGTGGAGGAGATCAGGGCCGCTGCAGGCCAGGTGGACAAAGCACTGAAACGTGCCATTGAAGAGGCCCACTGGAACATCCGGACTTTTCATAAGAGGCAGACCTCCCAACCCGAAACCATTGTGACAACGGCAGGTGTGCGCTGCTGGCAGAAACCGGTACCCATCAACAGGGTAGGGCTCTATATCCCGGGCGGATCGGCCCCGCTGCTCTCCACGGTCCTGATGCTCGGGATCCCCGCAAAAATTGCCGGTTGTCCGGAGGTGATCCTCTGCTCTCCTCCCGATAAGAGCGGGAAGGTCAACCCGGCGATCCTCTACATTGCAGATCTTCTTGGTATTGACCGGGTCTTTCGTGTGGGGGGTGTGCAGGCCATTGCAGCCATGGCTTATGGAACCGAAACCATTCCGGCGGTGAATAAGATCTTTGGTCCGGGAAACCAGTATGTGACCATGGCCAAGCAGCTGGTAAGCAGGGATAAGGTGGCCATCGACATGCCTGCAGGACCCTCCGAACTGGCAGTGGCGGCCGATGCAACTTCCAATGCGGCATTTATCGCTTCCGATCTGCTCTCCCAGGCCGAACACGGACCTGACAGCCAGGTACTGTTGTTGTCCGATTCCGGCGATCTGATCGGCCGGGTCCAGGCTGAGTTGAAATCCCAGCTGGAGAAGCTTCCCAGGAAGAGGATCGCTGTCAAAGCGCTGGAAAACAGCAAACTTATCCTGCTCAGTGGCCAGGATGAGATCCTGGAGATGATCAATATGTATGCCCCTGAGCACCTGATCGTTGTTACGGAGAACTTTAGTGAGCTGGCAGAGGGGGTTCTCAATGCAGGCTCGGTCTTCCTGGGGGATTATTCACCTGAGAGTGCCGGGGACTATGCCTCGGGGACCAACCACACACTGCCCACCAACGGTTGGGCCCATGCCTACAGCGGTGTGAACATGGATAGTTTTTATAAAAAGATTACCTTTCAGGAGATCAGCAGGTATGGTCTGTATAACATCGGTGATGCCATCATGACCATGGCAGAAGCAGAACAACTGCAGGCCCACAGCAATGCCGTATCAATCAGGTTGAACAGCAACGGGGATGGGGGTTGATTTTAAAATAGGCAGTCTGGTAAGGGAGAATATACGAAAACTGATCCCTTACGCATCGGCCAGGGATGAATTCTCAGGTTCGGCCTCCATATTCATGGATGCCAATGAGAATCCCTACAACGCTCCCTTGAACCGCTACCCCGATCCAAAACAGGTGGCGCTGAAAGAGAGGATCTCCGCGCTCAGGGAGCAGCAGCCTGAACGACTCTTCCTGGGGAATGGAAGTGACGAGGGGATCGATCTGCTATTCAGGGTGTTATGTGAACCGGGAAGGGACAATGTTATTACGGTGGATCCCACCTACGGCATGTATAGTGTATGCGCTGATATCAATGATGTGCAGCGCAAAAGTGTGTTGCTGCGTGAGGATTTCAGCCTCGATGTGCAGGCCGTTCTGGATGCGGTGGATGAGCGTACCAAAATGATCTTCCTCTGCTCCCCGAACAATCCCACCTCCAACTCACTGGAACGAAAGGCGATGCTGGAGCTGATCGACGAGGCTCCCTGCATGGTGGTGGTGGATGAGGCCTATATCGATTTCAGTGAGGGACCCGGACTCCTCTCGCTGGTCCCGGAAAAAAAGAACTTGGTGGTACTTCAAACCCTCTCCAAGGCTTGGGGACTGGCGGGGATCAGGCTGGGGATGGTCTTTTCCCATCCCGAACTGACCGGCTACCTGACCTCTGTGAAGTATCCATACAATCTGAACACCCTCTCTATGGAGCGGGCTATGACTGAGCTTGACAGGGCTGGTGACCGGACGGCCTGGGTAGAGAGGATATTGAGCCAGCGGGAGCGGTTGACCCGGGAGCTGGAAGGATTCATTTTCGTGGAGCGTGTATACCCTTCCGATGCCAATTTTCTGCTTGTGAAGACCACAGCCCCCCGTGAAATCTACAGCTTCCTTGTGGAGCGGGGCATCA
>JBDLIQ010000086.1:0-16973 GCA_039714775.1 Bacteroidota bacterium | reverse complement strand
AAAGAAGGTATTCTAATAGATTTATAGTGTTTTCCATGAGGGCAAAGAGATACCCCACCTGGTACCCGCCAAAGCCTACACCTACATGCGGGAGATGCATTTTTATAAGAAATAAAGCTTCCCGTTGGTCATTTGATTGTATAGACAGACTCCTTAGTTGATTTTACATTAAAATCTTGATATTTCCGTTATTTTTATATAATAGAGGAAACGGAATTACGGTAAAATCGCATATTATGGATAGTTTACTAAAATTCAACAGGCAAGGTCATTATGCTTTCCAATACCATTCATGAGCGTAGCATAATTTATAAGGAATCTGAAATTGAAATTCAATCTGTTTTTAGTTTTTAATCTGGTCAAATCTTCTGTACTAATGCTGCATAAAGTTTGAAATTGAATATGACCTAAAAGACGATATTGAAATTATGAAAAATGAAAATATGATAAGCGGAATCTTATATCTGATAACAATAGGTTTCATTTTATATTGATTTTAGAAATGTTTGTGATTATTACTTGGGCAAAGTTTTCGATGGGATAGAAAGTAATGTCTTGCATAGTAGAAGGAGGACAGTCAAAATAGTTCATTTCGTTTTTATCTGCATTTCTGAAGCTGAAGGAAACGGAATCACCATTTATAAATCCAATGCCGTATTGTAATTCGCTCGTAACCATATCAGAGATTGAAGATGGAATATTGAAGGACAACAAAGAATCCATGCTATTTGAAATAATAAAGATTCCTAACAATGTCTTGTTCTCAAGATTACTATCAGAACACTTCAGATAACCAACTATTCTCCCTTGATAAATTTCTTCTTTATTGGATTCATTTTGCTTTTCACATGATGAAAATAAAATTACACAACATAGAAGTAAATAAGTAGGTATTTTCATAACTTTTTAAATCAATTAGTTGTTTGCTGTGGTTCCCATATTCTATTTAGTAATCCTCTCCAGCAATAGCGGTTAGAATAATAAAACACTAAACCCTACTGCAACTTAGAGAATCTTCCATTCAGACACATTGAATATTGATTTTGATTTTCAGTTAGTCTGTAATTTTGATTATTCTCATGATTATATGTTATTTACATATTAAAAAAAACAAGTTATCAGAATATTGAAAATCAATTAAGATGCTATCTCTATTATAAGAGGTTTCACATCCAATCAATTGCATAGTGTATTGTTTACTCTTGAAAGGACCTATTTTAAAAGTAATATCATGCCAGCAATAGCACCATGTATATGGTCCTAAATCAATTTCATGTATAACTATCGTATCATTTCTATTTTCAATCCTTATATCAATTTCTTCAGTTCCGCAGCAAAACATTGTCTTTTGATGATTTATCAAAAGGTAACTATCATCAATTGCTTGCAATAATAAACAACTTGAAACAGTTGAATCGTTATCACATTCACTAAAACCGATTTCCCTAATATTTAGTGGTTCAGTAATATAGTTTTCTTGCTCACACGATAAGAAAGCAAAAACAAGGAATAGAAAAACTATCTGTTTCATTTATCAGATTCAATCCGTTAAAATCATCTGTTTAGTGCCAATCACTTGCCCATCAGCAATAAGAGTATACATATACATTCCGGCATCCAATTCACCGCTATTGATTGTGATCTCACCACTACCTCTAAGACGCAATTTGTTACTTCTGAGTTGCTTGCCATTCATATCGTAAATGAAAATTGTAGCAGTTCCCACCTGCTCCTCTAAATAGTACTTGATCTTCGTTCCTTCAGAAAACGGATTAGGGGCATTTTGAAAGAGGGTTGTTGGCGGCTGATCAATATCCAAGTTGCTTGAAGACATTGTAATACTCTCAGTACCTTTTAATGAGTGCTGAGCAGCAGAATTAATATAGATTGATAGTATAAGTAAGAATATAAGTAGCTTTTTCATATTATTCGATTTTATATAATGTTACATCTGTAAAACCCCAAATCAAATCAATGTCTGCAAAATCCGTAATTTCAATAGAATCAAGTGCATAGAAAGTTATTCTATGATAAGTAATCAAATCAATTCCCCGAATAATTTTCAATGAATCTGATGAAATAATAGCATATCTAAATCTTTCATCTGGTATTTCTGGTTTCCATCGTTCTTCAATCAATATTGTATCATCTTCATAAAAAAATGCTTTTAATCCAGAAACAGTATCTCGAGGAGCTGTTTCAATCCAATGTCCTACTAGTTTGTCTTTTAATATATCCTTACCATTTTCATGTTTTTCTTTCTGACAACCTAATAAGACATACACAAATAGAATAAATAACATGGATGATAAACTAATCATTTTCATGGTATTAGATTTATTCTGTAAGGATCATTTGCTTAGTACTAATCACTTGCCCATCAGCAATAAGAGTATACATATACAATCCGGCATCCAATTCACCGCTATTGATTGTGATCTCACCACTACCTCTAAGATGCAATTCGTTGCTTCGGAGTTGCTTGCCATTCATGTCGTATATATATATCATCGCATTTCCCACCTGAAAACTCCGGAACTTCAATTTGCACTTTTTCAACCAGGACCTCCTAATCGTCCTCATTCTTTTCGATTATACTAATAGTATCAACATTGAGTTGCAATTCCCCCGAGAGTACAAGGCCAGTAGTTCATCACGTGTTTTGTACTCATAAGTTCTGCCCTTCACCTGAAGGAGCATATCCATAGCTGTTTTTCCATTAATTTGCTCAATGTTCTTTTTGTAAATTTGATCAGATATGACCCAAATTCCAGAAAGCTAAAAAATGGCTTTTCAGTAAAAAGAGAGAGTCAGGGTGTCCTGTGGTAGAATTTCATAATAAAATCAGGGAATGAACAGAACCATGTCAAGGGGGGGGGCGTGTTGTACAACATGTTTCTCAGATTAACCTGTTTGGATGCTTTACAAAATATGAATATCAAAGCGTTATAGCGTTTTGGGTGTCCCGTGTGGAAAACAGGAAAGAGGGCAAAGATGTCCTCCACCTGGTACCCGCCAAAGCCTACACCTACATGCGGGAGATGCACTTCTATGAAAAATAAGATTCTATATCAAAATCTTGACATCCGTTATTTTTGTATAATATAGGAAACGGAATTACAGTAAAATCGCATCTGATGACTAGTTTATTAAAACTCAACAAGCAAGGTCATTATGCTTTCCAATACCATTCATATGCATAGCATAATTTATAAGGAAACTGAAATTGAAATACAATCTGTTTTTAGTTTCTAATCTGGCCAAATCTTCTGTATTAATGCTGCATAAAGTTTGAAATCGACCAGGCACTCCTGATCTACACTGTCACAGGAGCAAAACACCCCACCGTTGCAATAAAATATCGTCATTATCCGATCGCCACGTTCACTGGTAAAACAGGTGCTATCACCATATTCACAAATGGATGGCGTCATAGGTGCCATACTCATAGAATAGGCCTCGATAAGATCTGCCAACCATTCCAGTTTGACAATATAAACATTATTGTTTATATTTGTCATGTAAAGTAACTATGAATGCGATTGATTCAAATATTGCCATTATAAAAGGGATACATCCCGGCATTATCCTTGAAAGGGAGCTTAATAAAAGGAAGCTTCCCAAAAGGCGTTTTGCCCTATCGATAAATGAATACCCTCAATTATTGGGTGACATTACTAAAGGTAAAAGAAAGATCAACCCATCGTTGTCAATTCGAATCGGGAAAGCATTGGGCCTGGATGAAAGTTTTTTCAGTCTCCTACAAGCCTATTATGATATCAAGCAGGAAAAGAAAAAACAATCCAACCTGGTACATCCTGATCTCAAAAAATTCCGTCCTGTCGTATTTTGGGATACGGATATTAAAACAATTGATTGGGAGCAAAACAAACCCAGCGTTATCAGGCGAATATTTGAAAGGGGCAATGAAAATGAGATCAATGAAATCATCAGCTTTTACGGAAAAAAAGATGTTAATGCGATACTAATACGATCAAAAGAGCTATCCCCAACGGCAAAGAATAATAAAAGAAAATATCTCTGACCTAATAGTTTATGCCAAAGAAATTATTTTATGAAACGGTAAGCCCGCTTTTAAAATCAATCCTGGAACTGTTGATGAAAGAAGATATTTTCAAAGCCTTCCGGTTGGTTGGTGGTACTGCACTGAGTTTACAACTGGGTCACCGAAAATCGGTAGATATTGACCTTTTCACAGAAGCTGAATACGAATCTGTTGATTTTGATACCATTGAAAAATATCTGGAAGGACAATTCTCATACTTAGATACATTTGATTTCGGGGCAATTGGTTTTGGGAAATCATACTTTGTAGGAGAATCTGCAGATCAAAGTATCAAGCTGGATTTATACTACACTGACCCTTTTATCAGACCAGTTCTGAAAATAGATGGGATTCGGTTTAACGAAATTGATGATATTGTTGCAATGAAAATCGATGTGGTTGCACGCGGTGGCCGCAAAAAGGACTTTTGGGATCTCCATGAGCTGTTAACCGATTATTCTATTGGCCAAATGCTTCAACTCCATAAGGAACGTTACCCATACACACATAACGAAAAAGAAATTTTATCCAATTTCATAAAATTTGAAAATGCTGATGCTGATTTTGATCCAGTTTGTTTAAGGGGAAAATATTGGGAAATAATAAAACTCGACATACTGGATGCTTTACAAAATATGAATATCAAAGCGTTATAGCGTTTTGGGTGTCCCGTGCGGAAAACATAAAAGAGGGCAAAGATGTCCTCCACCTGGTACCCGACAAAGCCTACACCTACATGCGGGAGATGCACTTCTATGAATAGATCACGTAGTAAGTTTGGCCTCCTTAACAAGCTCCATCCCGCGCAATATGGCGGCTTCGTTTTTTGGGATCAGGTGGTGGTGACGCTCAGGAAGGGATTTGCGGAGACCCTGGATCACATGTTCAAGGTCGACCACCGGCTTAACTTTAATATAGGCACCCAAAACCACCATGTTAAATGTGATGGGTGATTTCATGCGGGCAGCCTCCTCGGTGGCCTCCACCTGCCAGATACGCAGGTCTTCCCGCTCGGGGTGCCGTGTGATGCCGTTGGGGTCATAGATCATCAGTCCGCCCGGCTTCACCATCGGCTCAAACTTGTCCATGGACTGCTGGTTGAGCAGGACAGCGGTGTCGTAGCTCTGGAGTACGGGCGAGCTGATCCGGTTGTCACTCAGAATTACCGTCACGTTGGCGGTCCCTCCACGCATCTCAGGTCCGTAAGAGGGCATCCAGCTCACCTCCTGGTCCTGCATCATGCCAGAATAGGCAAGGATCTTGCCCATGGACAAAACACCCTGTCCCCCGAATCCTGCAACAATGATCTCTTCCTTCATATCTCAAGTCTTTTTTTCAACTAACTTCCCATCCACCTTGATATCTCCCATGGGATAGAAGGGGAACATGTTCTCCTCCATCCATACATTGGAATCATTGGGTGTCATCCTCCAGCCCGAGTTGCAGTTGGAGACAAACTCGATCAGCGATACACCCCTGTTCTCCTTCTGCAGTTCAAATGCTTTACGGATCGCCTTTTTGGCCTTTCTCACCGGGCCCGGTTTGTGGACCGCCTGGCGGGTCACATAATGGACACCCTCCAGTTGCGAAATCATCTCGGTGATCTTGAAAGGCGGACCCATGGTTTGGTTGTTCCGGCCATAGGGCGAGGTGGAGGACTTCATCCCCTCCAGTGTGGTGGGTGCCATCTGTCCCCCGGTCATCCCGTAGATCCCGTTGTTCACAAAGAAAATGATGATATTCTCGCCACGGTTGCAGGCGTGGATGGTCTCAGCGGTACCGATGGCTGCCAGGTCACCATCCCCCTGGTAGGTAAATACATACTTATCGGGCCAGAGCCGTTTGATCCCTGTGGCCACTGCCGGGGCACGTCCATGGGCAGCCTGTGTGAAGTCCACATCCATAAATTCATAGGCGATAACCGAGCACCCAACCGGGGCAACACCAATGGTATCCTCCTGGATGCCCATCTCTTCCACAACCTCCATAATCAGCCGGTGTATGGTTCCATGACCACAACCCGGGCAATAGGAAAGTGGTGCCTTTGTTAACAAGGGGGTGCGGCTATATACCTTGTTCTCCTCCCTGACGATCTCTTTGATATCCATATCAGAATCCTCCTATGAATTTTTCTTTCACTGCCTGGTACACATCATCCGGCGAATGGATCTTACCACCCATCATCCCATAATGGGAGACAGGGACCCTGCCGTTGACAGCCAGTCTCACATCTTCAACCATCTGTCCTGCGCTCATCTCCACCGACATCATCCCCTTCACCTTTTTTGCCAGTCTGGCAAGTTCATTCGTGGGAAATGGAAAGAGGGTCTGCGGCCTGAGCAGACCTAATTTCTTACCCTGGCTCCTGGCTATCTCAACCACCTTCTGGCAGATCCTTGCACTGGAACCGTAGGCAACAAGCAGGTAGTCGGCATCGTCGCATTCGAACTTTTCAAACATCACATCCTCCTCCATACGCCTGTACTTCTCCTGCAGTTTCAGGTTATGCTTATACTGCTCTTCGGGGTCAAGATTCAGGGAGGTGATTATATTTCTCTCCCTGTCACCGGTTTTCCCTGTGGTGGCCCAGGATTGGTCAAACTCGCTGACCCGCTCTTTCTGGGGAGAAAGTTCAACCTTTTCCATCATCTGTCCGATAAGTCCGTCGCTGAGGATCAATACCGGATTTCTGTATTTAAAGGCAAGCTCAAAACCCTTCTCCACATAATCGGCCATCTCCTGAACCGATGCCGGTGCAAGAACAATCAGGTGGTAATCCCCGTGGCCCCCGCCCTTTACCGACTGGAAATAGTCGGCCTGCGACGCCTGGATGGTTCCCAGACCGGGCCCTCCCCTAACCACGTTCACGATCAGGCAGGGCAATTCCGCCCCGGCAATGTAGCTGATCCCCTCCTGCATGAGGCTGATCCCCGGACTGGAGGATGAAGTCATCACCCTTTTCCCGGTGCCGGCAGCACCGTAGAGCATATTGATGGAGGCCACTTCGCTCTCTGCCTGCAGGACCACCATGCCGGTACGCTCCTCGGGGCGCTGCAACATCAGGTACTCCATCACTTCAGACTGCGGGGTGATGGGATATCCAAAGTAGCCATCCACTCCTGCCCTGATGGCGGCTTCAGCAATGGCTTCGTTTCCCTTCATTAATGCAAATTCCTTCATAGAATCCATCTTTATTTTTGTTTTACCCGGTATACCGTGATGGCACCTTCGGGACAGACCACCGCACAATTGGTACAACCGGTGCAGTTTTCGGGATGCTCCATGATTGCAAAGTGATACCCCTTCCCGTTCACCCCGGAGTCCATTCCGAGGGTATCCGTGGGACAGTTCACAGTACAGACCTGGCAACCCTTGCATCTTTCAATATCCACCACAATGGCTCCTCTTGCTTTTGCCATGCTATGCTTGTTTTTGAATAAGTATCAAATGTAATAATTGGATTTTCACAATAGCTCAATTTGGGACAAAAAAACTTATTTTGGGACAGGGTGGTTCTTCTGAAACCGCTTCAGGCGCTCCTCTAAAACCACAAACTGATCACGATTCACCTGTGACACACAGGCCCTTAACCCTTCTGTTCTGGTGCTTCCGGTAATCTCCAGTGAGATCGCACTAATTCCGTAATACAACAACTCCTCCACCAGTTGTGATCCTTCAAATCCCGGATATGACAGGGTGAAATAGAATCCGTCTGCAATGGGTTCATCCAGATCCATGTCATAGACTATCCGGAATCCATACTTCTGGAAAAGGGCCTTCATGATGGTGGCCTTTTCACCATACTCCCTCACTTCACTGATGTAGTTGTAGGAGCCGTCATTGACTGCCTTGAAGATGGCGGCCAGTGCATGCTGGGACGAGTGGTTGGCCCCTGCCGAAAGTGCATACAAAGCACCGAAAATCATGGCGTGTCCGAATTTGTCCGAGCTGTAGTACCTTTTCAGATCCGGGTAGCGCCTCTCGAACAGTTCAGGGGCCATGATCATCATCCCGATCCGCTGACCTGCGTAACTGAATGCTTTGGAACTGGAGATAAGCAGGAGGTAGTTGTCTGTATATTTTGAGACAGTGGGCTGAAATGGAGCAACCCCCGGCCGGGAGACATCCTGCCTGAAGTCCATGCCAAAATAGGCCAGGTCCTCAATCACCGTCACATCATATTTCATGGAGAGCTCCCCGATGATCTTCAGCTCTTCGTCGTTAAGGCAGATCCACGACGGATTGTTGGGATTTGAATAGAGAATGGATGAGTAATCTCCCTTCTTAAGCTCCTCCTCCATCTTCTCCTTTAGTTTTTTGCCACGGTAATCGTACAGGTCAAATGATCCGTACCTGTGGCCCAGTACCAGGCATTGCTGTTTCTGGACAGGAAATCCCGGATCCAGGAAGAGGGTCCCTGTACGGTGGAAATCGGACCGGTTTACCACCATGAATGCAGCCATCCCCCCCATCATTGATCCCACAGTGGGAACACAATGTATGGGTTCAACATCCACATCCAGAAACATCTTAACGAACCGTGCTGCCTCCTCTTTTAGTGACGGGATGCCCTCTATGTTCGGGTATTTCGATGCCACTCCCTGGCGGAGGGCAATCATCTCTGCTTCGGTACCTACAAATGTGGGGTCCAGTCCGGGAACACCCATCTCCATGCGGACAAATTCCTCCCCGGTGATGGTTTCAATATCGTTGACGATTTTAACCAGCTCCCTGATGGTCGACTTCCCTGCAGGGTGAATGCCAAAGGCATCAATAACCTTATCAACAACTTCTCTCTTTATGGGTGTTTTCATTAAATGGGGTTTTCAATCCGGTGTGAAATTAGAAAACAGAATGGGAAACAATTGTGTCAAAAAGCATAAAGGACATGTGTTGTACAACTACTTCGCAATCCTGATCCGTGCATCCACCACTACCAGCCGGCCTCCCTTGCCAAGGATGGGATTCAGATCCAGTTCGGCGATTTCGGTGGCATGACGGAGGATAGCTGAGAGCCTGGTGATGATTCCCGCAAAAACTGCTGTATCGATCCCTTCCTGTCCCCGCAAGCCTTCCATGATCTTATATCCCTTCAGCGAACGTATCATCCGCATGCTCTCCTCCATGGAGAGAGGAGCCAGTCCCGATGCCACATCCTTCATCACCTCCACAAAGATCCCTCCCATTCCACACAGCACCACATGACCAAAAGCGGGCTCATACTTTGCCCCTGCAAACAGTTCGATCCCATCCAGCATGGGTTGAAGCAGCACTCCGTCTGCCCCGTCAATCTTCATCATCCTGTGGAACTGATCCTTCAGTGCATCCGCATGATCGATATCCAGGGCCACGCCGCCCACGTCTGACTTATGAATGGGTCCCACCACCTTCATGACCAGCGGAAAGCCGATCTCATGGGCCAGTCTGAAGAGGCTGTTCTCATCAACCGCAACCCCCTCCGCTGCCCTTGGAATTCCTCCTGCATCGAGGATCTCTCCTACCGAAACCGGATCCAGATAGCCATCCTCTGCCTGCCCGACAACCTTTCGTACCGCCGCTATATCCACCCCATCCATATTTGCTTCACTTCCTGCAGGGGGTTCGGTCTGGTGGACACGCGTCAGGGCCTGGCCCAGCAACACCTCATCGGGAAAGTTGATATGCCCCTTTGAGATGAACACCTCCACCTCTTCCCTGGCAGTTGTTACCGAGGGAAGCACGGGGTAAACCGGTTTGGTGCAGGTTTTCATCTTCTCATGCAGCACATCGTAAACATCAAAAACAGGGGCAAGCCCGGGGGTTCCGAATATGACCACGATGCCGTCAATCTGCGGGAAGGAGTTTTCACAGGTATCGATAGCGATCCCAAGTTGTTCGGCATTCCCGGTGGCGAGCATGTCAATGGGGTTGGCTGCAGAGGAACCGGGGAAAAGGTGCGACAACAGCGCTTCCGCTTCCGGACCATCCAGGTGGGGAACATCCATTCCTCCCCCGGCCAGCACATCGGTGAGCATCACCGCCGGACCGCCTGCATGGGTGATAATGGCCAGGTTATGCCCCTTCAACGGGGGAGTAAGCATCACTGATGCCACAGTAGTGAGCTCCTCCCTCCCATAGCAGCGCACGATGCCTGCTTTTCTAAAGAGTGCATCAACGGCCACGTCCGAACTGGCCATGGCACCGGTATGTGATGTGGCAGCCCTGCTTCCTGCATCAGTGGTTCCGGCCTTCACAGCAGCGATCATGCAGCCCTTCCGGATCAGTGATGTGGCATGTTTGAGCAGACTGTCCGGATCCTTGATGGTTTCAAAATAGAGAATCTTCACCCTTGAGGATTCTCCCTCCACATAGGTTTCATCAAAATACTTCAGAACATCCTCCACACCCAGGCGGGCCGAGTTACCCACCGAAAAGACATGGTTAAATTTGAGTCCCTTCTGCAAACCGGCTTCCATAATATATACAGCTGTTGCACCGCTGCCGGAGATAAAATCACATCCCTGCGGATCGAGATGTGGAATGGGCAGGGTAAAGACACCCTGGTAGGCGGGTGTCATCACACCAATGCAGTTGGGTCCGATCAAAGCCGCATCATAGGTTTCGCACACCCTGGCAATCTCCCTCTCTATTTTCGCGCCAGCCTCGTTCTCCTCACTGAAACCTGCCGATACAATGATAAAGGCCCTGGTCTTCTTTGTTGCAGCAAGTTCGCGGACTGTCTCCAGACAGAATGAGGCAGGAATGGCCAGGATGGCCAGGTCAGTATCGGGAAGCTCCCTTATTTCACGGTAGGAGGGCAATCCCTGGATGGTATCCTCTTTTGGATTAAGTGCATAGAGTTTGCCCTTAAAGGTCCCTGTATGGATGTTATGAAAAAGTTTCCCCCCGGTTTTGGCCACATTATTGGAGGCCCCTACAACCACAATGCTCTTTGGGTCAATTATTTGACGATTTATCATAGGATCGGTTTAGCAGATCCAAAGATAAGAAAGCTCGATTTGCTCCCTTAAGGAATGGGGGTGTCTTTAAACATAGAAGGGGAATTGGGGAGTTGGGGAATTTCGAAAGCTAAAAAAAAGGCAAAAAAATAAGGCAAGTTGCTACTCTCCCTAAAACCCTCAAAAGATTCGCAACTTGCCTTGCACCCCAACAATTACTTTCCAGCTATATTAACCAGAATAACTCTTTTTTGTTCGCGAATAGTCAGATTTTAACAAATGAAGTGTGTTTTTTAACATTTATCCGGCTAAAACAGACTTCACTTTCACCCCCGGCACCCTTCCCAATTTTCCGGTCAGGGAGCCAATCCTGTCTGTGTTCCCCTCCAGGACCAGTGAGATAATGCTGGTGGAACGATCCCTGAGCGGGATTCCCTGCCGACCAAGGATCAGATCCGCATGCGCGGTGATGATGTCGTTGATGCGGCCCGTATCAACCCCTTCATCCACCAGGACAATTACGGTTCCTATGCGATTTTCCATAGAATAATGTACCTGTATGCTACGATTTGACTGTCTTCACGAAGTAGGCAATCTTTTCAATAGAGGTAATCATGTCATACTCATCCAGGAAGACCTCATCAGGGACCTCAACGGGGACCGTTGTATAATTCTGTATCCCCTTGATCCCGGCGGCAACCAGTTGTTCAGTCACCTCGACTGCAGTGTCGGCCGGCACGGTCATGATGGCAATCGAGATCCGTTCTGATGCAATCATATCTTTGATCCTGTTCATGGGGTAGCATTTTACCCCGGAGATCACCCGGTCTATCTTTGTCTGGTCCACATCAAAAGCCGCGATGATATTCAACCTGGACCTTTTCCCAATGAAATAGGTCGTAAGAGCCCTTCCAAGGTTCCCCATGCCGACAACAGCCACATTCAGTCCTCTCTCCGAATCGAGGATATCCCCGATCACCTGTATGAGTTCCTGAACATCATATCCCTTTCTCTGCATGCTGGAATAGCCTATGAACATGATGTCGCGGCGAACCTGGACCGCTGTATTGTGATGCAGTTCGGCCAGTTCGTGTGAATAAATATGTGTCTTCCCCTTATCCAGGCACTGGTAAAGGGATCTTCGGTATTCACTGAGTCTCTCAACGGTTCTTTCAGGAAGCATTATTGCAAAAATGTATAGAATTGTATATACAATAGTACAAAAATATTGTTAAATAATTCACAATCTTACCTACTTCAGTACTTCCCGCTTCTTAAATGTTGTCAGTAGGTGCTCGCTGCCGGTCTGGCTGCCGGGTTCTGTAAGGAATTCGTCATAGACCTGCTGAATTCCGGGATTCTGGTGAGAAGCCTGTATGGATGCCCCGTTGTCCATATCAAGTATAGCTTTGGTGCGGGTACGGATGATCTGTTCACTGGCGGGAATGGGCTGGCCTCCTCCATTGGTGCACCCCTCAGGGCATGCCATCACCTCCAGAAGGTCAACCTGCCTCTTCCCTTCCCTGATCTCCTCCAGGAGGGCAACTGCATTGCTCAGTCCGCTCACGGTTACCACCCTGATCTCTCTCTTCCCGGCATTGACAACCATCTCCCGGGTGGCCTTGCTTACCCTGAGCCTGTGAAGTCTGGAAGGTGCAATATCTTTCCCGGTGAGCCGCTGAAAAATGGTACGCATTGTGGCCTCCGCCTCTCCGCCGGCAACCCCGGTGAGCCTGCCGGCACTGCCTTCCACCGGGAACGATCCCCCGTAAGCTTCCCTGTCAAGCCTCTCCAGGTCCAGTCCGCTCAGCCTGATCAGCCTAGCCAGCTCCCGGGTGGTAAGGACCAGGTCAATCACCGGATTACCGGACCGGGTCATCTCCTGCCTGGCTGCATCACTTTTTGCTGCCGTACAGGAGGATATAACCACAGAGACAATATCCTTTTGATCCACTCCAATCACCTGTGGAAGCCAGCCCTTGATCAGGCTCCCGGTGATCTGATGCGGAGATTTGAGTGGGGAGAGAACCTGAATCAGTTCCGGATGGTACTGCTCGACATATTGCACCCATGCGGGACAGGAACTGGTGATCAGCGGGAGGCCATCCTCCTCCCTGCTGTGATCCTCAAAGATCCTGGCCTGCTCCATAATCATCACATCGGCTCCCAGTGCGGTTTCAAATACATGATCGAAACCCACACGTTGCAGAACCTCACGGATGATTCCGCTCATGTCGGTACCGGGCTTGGTTCCAAGCATCTCGGCAACCGAAACTGCCACGGCCGGACTGAACTGGGCCACCACGGTTTTTTCGGGTGCATGTATATGTGATTCCAGCCCGGGCAGGTGTACATTTTCGATCAGGGCTCCGGTGGGACAGGCAATCAGACATTGGCCGCATGCCGTACAATTGGAAAAGTGCAGGGGTTTGCCAAGTGTTGTAGAGATCCGGAGCTCACTACCCCGGTAGGCAAAATCAAGTGCAGAGGTGCTCATGATCTCTTCACAGATGCGCACACACCTGCCGCACAGGATGCACTTGGACGGATCCATGACAATGGCCGGACTGGAACGGTCTGTTGCATGGGGACTCCTCTTCCCGGGAATGCGGCGCTCCCTGATGTTCATATCCTCCGAAAAGGTTTGAAGTTCACATGAACCGCTTCGCTCGCAGTAGAGACAATCGTCGGGGTGGTTGGAGAGCAGAAGTTCAACGTTTGTTTTCCTGGCTTTCAGGACCCGGGGCGAATGGGTCCGGATCTCCAGGGACTCTTCCACAGGAAATGAACATGCCGGAACCAGGTTCTCATGCCCCTCCACCTCCACCACACACATACGGCAGGCTCCTGAGGGGGAGAGGTCCTTCATGCTGCAAATAGTGGGCACATACATCCCGTTGCGGTTCAGGGCCGTGAGGATGGTCTCCCCTTTCTCCGCTTCAATATACCTGCCGTTTACCTCCAGTCTGATCCCCATGGTTCCTATTTAAAATATACAGCGCTGAATTTGCAAACTTCATAACAGATCCCACACCCGATGCACTTCTCCTGCACAATAAAATAGGGATGGGTGGCGGTCCCGATAATGGCTTCTGCAGGACATCTTTTGGCACAAATGGAACACCCTGTACAAAGTTCCACATCGATGTACCAGTTCCGCAGTTCGGTGCAGGTATTGGAGGGGCACTTGCGGTCAAAAATATGCTCCTCGTACTCCTGCCTGAAGTACTTCAGGGTGCTGAGCACCGGGTTTGGTGCATTCTGGCCCAGTCCGCAAAGGGAGGTGTCTTTCATCACTGCGGCAAGGTCCTCAAGTTGCATCACCCCCTTGAAGCGTTCCAGCGCAGTCTGATCCTCATCACCCACCGGATTGCGGGTAATGCCCCTGAGGATCTCTGCCATTCTCCGTGTTCCCTCCCTGCAGGGTATGCACTTTCCACAACTCTGCTTATCAGCAAACTCCATGAAATAGCGAACAATATTCACCACGCAGCTCTTATCGTCGAGAACCAATACCCCTCCTGTGCCCATAGCCAGTCCATGTTCTTTCAGGTTTTCGTAGGTTACCGGGACATCCATATGCTGGATGGGGACCACGCATCCCAGCGGACCTCCCACGTGCAGGGCTTTCAGTGTCCGGCTCTTTTCCACCCCTCCAATGATCCCGTTAATGATCCTGTCAAATGAGGTACCCATGGGCACCTCCACGAGGCCGGTAATTCTTGAACGCCCCGAAATACTGAATATTTTCGTGCCGGCGCATCCTTCAGACCCGATCCCTTTGAACCATTCGGGTCCGTTTGCAATAATGCCAGGAAGGTTGGCAAGGGTCTCCACGTTGTTCACTACAGTGGGATGCCCCTTGTAACCCGAGGTTGATGGATAGGGAGGTTTTACAGATGGCATGCCCCGCCTCCCCTCCAGGCTGGCGATCAGTGCGGTCTCCTCACCACAGACAAAGGCACCGGGCCCTTTCCGTAAGAATATCTGCAGGTTGTACCCGCTGTTCAGAATGTTTTCCCCCAGCAATCCTGCCTCCCTCAACAGATCGATTGCATTCCGGATGCGGCGGATCGGATTTTCATATTCGCTCCGGATGTAGATGTATGCCCGGTTAGATCCAATGGCGTAAGCAGCAATGGAGATGCCCTCAAGCAGTCTGAACGGATCTCCCTCCATCAGGGCCCGGTCCATAAAGGTCCCCGGACCGCCCTCCTCTGCATTGCAAACCAGGTATTTCTGGTCGGAGGGGGTCTGATAGGCTGCTTTCCATTTCTGTCCGGTTGGAAATCCGCCCCCAGACCGGCCCTTTAATCCACTATCGATCACCATGTCACACACCTCTGTGAAGGTGTAACTCCTGATGGTTTTCAGGAATGCAGCGTACCCTCCCCTGGCCACATATTCACTCAGGGAGAAGGGATCGATGATCCCGCCTGACTCATACACGATGCGTTGTTGCAATGAGAAGAAAGGAATCTCATCCAGGAAAGGGACATCGTCCCAAGGTTCCTGTCCCTCCCTGCGCAGCTGCCCAATCAACAGGTGGTCCGGGATCACATGATGAAAAAGGTCATCAAGCAGTGACGGCACCCTTCCTGCATCGACCCTTCGGAAGAACAACCTGGTCCGGCCCGGCATCTGAATGGAGACCACGGGCTCTTCAGAGCAGAGGCCAATGCTTCCCGTCTCACAAAGTTCAGCCTCCATGGACCGCTCTGAAATATAGTGTTCAATGGCTTCCCACGTCTCCTTTGCACCGGCAACAGCTCCGGAGGTGGAGGTGTTGACCATGATCAGGGCTTTTTTAACCAGCTGCCTGTTCAGCAGACTCAGCTGTTCTGACTCCCCTGCGGAAAGGTCGCTGCGGTCTCCCAGCGCCAGTTTCTGTAACAGATCTTTATCCGGAAGCATCCTCCGTATATTGTTTAATAATCTCCCTGACCTCCTTTACGGTCACGCCAGAATAGTACTTCCCGTTGACTGCCATCACGGGCGACTGTCCGCACGCTCCAATGCAGGATTGTACCTCAAGGCTGAAAAGCCGGTCCCTGGTGGTCTCCCCGTCACCTATTTCAAGGAGCTTGGAGATCTCTCCAAGCAACTCGCCCGACCCATCCATGTGGCACGAGGTTCCGTCACAGAGTGTGATATGATACTCCCCCACGGGTGTAAAAGAGAACTGGTTATAGAAGGTGGCCAGGCCATAGACTTTGCTTGTGGGCAGCGACAGGTACCCTCCTATCCTGGCAATGGCGGTCTCGGAAATATATCCGAATTCATCCTGAAAAGCCTGAAGAAGTGGAATTAAGGCATTCCTGTTCACCTGTGGAAACCGATCCAGTATCTTATCTATATGCGCTGATTCATCCATAACTTCACAGAACGATCAAATATATTCATTATGTTTGTTATTTGAAAAACAGTAATTAATTTGAATGGAGTATAAATTGTGGGTTCTGTGGGCCGATTTTATTAACTTTAGAACCAATCAACACGATGGCACTGGTAAGAAAAGAGATTAAGATTTGCATGGGGAGTTCCTGTTTCAGCCGTGGGAACAGAGGCACTCTGCAGGTAATCCAGAAATACCTGAAGGATCACCAGCTGGAACGGGATGTGATCCTGAAAGGAAATCACTGCTTTGGGGAGTGTAGCGAAGGGCCTGTGGTTAAGGTAGGATCCAGGGTCTATGAACATGTTTCCCGGGAGACCGTTCTTGAGATCCTGGAGAAGGAGTTAGGAACCCTTTAAACCAATTTCTATGAACCGTCCATGACAATAATTGCATTATTTTCACAAAAGGAAATGCAATTATTGTTCTGGTAAGTTGCATAGGGCAAATAAAATAAATTGATAATTACCTATGAACCCCCTGCTGAAGATCAATAAGGAGAAATGCACTGCCTGTTATGCATGTGTAAGGGCATGCCCGGTAAAGGCCATCCGGGTTAAGTCGGAGCATGAAA
>JBDLIQ010000085.1:0-17249 GCA_039714775.1 Bacteroidota bacterium | reverse complement strand
TGCCTGGGGTAAAAGATCGGCAATGGCATATGCAAAAAAGGTAATGTGGTTATTTGTCTCCATGTACCTGCGCATACATTTATAACTATATCTCAGGTATTGTTCCCTGCCTGCGAGAAACATATGACTGAGAATCTCATGTGTCTCCTCCCTTTTTAGTAGGTCCTGTTTCTGAATTTTATATGCATAACAATTTTGAGCAGCCAGATCAGGAGAGGGTGCATGAAAAGCTTTTAAGCCTGAAGCAGATGAAAAGAGATGGGCAAACCATTGGGTGCCTGTGCGTCCGGTTGAAAGGAAAAAAATCGGTCTGTCAATCAGATGCAAATTCATTTTTAATTCATCAACGGAAATCTTTCTTTTAGATTTCCCAAACTCATAATACCAGTAGAGTTGCTCTGAATTAAAATTCTTTAAAAAATGCAGAATATCCAGGGTTTTTTCTTTCATGGAAAATGATGCAATTTTTTGTAAGAGTCTAAATTAGGAATTTATTAATGAATATTGTGAGAAGGAGCCTTGTTGCATGTATGAATTTGCAGTGCATGCACTCCTGGAATAACCGTTCTGATAAAGTTGAAAGGTCTCCATAATCCTTTTAAACGGCCAAAAGATCTCCTTTGAGTTTTTATATTAATGAAACCAGTCTTCTCAAGAAACTCTTTTACCTGTCGAACAGAGTATTCCCTTACATGTCCCATGTGCTGTATGGTCTCTAATTTTAAAAATTCCTCGTAAGGATCGTCAATTCCATTACCCAGAAGAAAATTCACAATATTGCGTACTGAATATAGATTGGGAGTGGATAGAGTCAATATTCCATCCGGGTGCAGAACCCGGTTTATCTCTCGTAGTGTCTGGATGGGATTGATTCTAAGATGCTCAAATATTTCATTGAAAATAATATAATGGAATGCATTGTCTTCGAATGGTAAAGGTTCGGATTCAATATCACACTTGATTATATTCAATTTGTTTCCGGAAATAAAAGCAGCTTGCCTCTCAGGAGAGATATCTATCCCGGTTATGTCGTAACCTTTTTTGCTAAGGATATAGGTTAAATGATATGGCGCAGAGCCAATTTCCAATATTTTTCCTGAACTATAATGCCCTTCAATGAGTCTCAGATCATGAAAATATCTTTGCTTATTGCCTTCATGAAGATAGTTTTGGCTCCATTCAGACAGCGCGCTTTTATCTTTATATACCTCTTTCTCAAGATTATTTAGAATTTGTAAATCTTCCATAATAATGTTTTTAGTAGTTGTGCTTCCCGCACAACGATGACAGGGTCCCCATACCAATAGAGCGTTCGGATGTGCCTACTCTTGTTTTCTGATCGCAGTTGAATAGATGTGAAAACCGAATCCGCCCAGTAAAATCAGTAACACAAGGATTGATCCCGCCATTGAGATCTTTTCGCCCTTCTCAAAAGGCTCGAATATGAATTCAAATTCAATGGTATGCGCTCCCGCCTCCACAGGCAGTGCCCTCAGGATGTAGTTGGCTCTGAGGTGGGGGGCAGGCTCTCCGTCGATTGTAGCGTTCCAGCCCCCTTCGTAATAGATATCGGAGAAGAGCACCAATGACTTCTGGTCAAGGGAGGCTTTATAGGTCATGTGGTTGGGCCTGTATTCTGTAAGCTGAACCGAGCCGCCCGGATTCTGGTGTTTCAGGTCATCTGACAACAGGTCAGAAAACCGCTGATCCACCACGGCAACCCGGGTGAGGTCGGTGGCTCCCAGGGCCATGTACTCTTCATCAGCATTCTGAACCATCCGAAAATCCTTTACCAGCCAGGCATGACCCATGGCAGATCGGTTCAGCAGAGGTTGACCTGCAGGATTCAGGATCATATATTTGGTATTGACCATGTTGAGGACCTGCTGAGCCGACAGCACCGAATCCACCTGTGCTGCAGAGGGACTTGCCTGCAGCACACTAACAATATTCTGGAGTCCCGGTGAAAGGTATCTTTCAATCAGATCCTGGTACCTGCGCATTTTTGCCCCGTGATAACCCCCGATCGATTTGTGGTGGTAGGATGTGATGGCATCCTGCCAGGGTGATCTGGTAAGGTTCACCACCCTGAAATGGGGATCCGCATCCTGCAGGATCAGTTGGTCAGCCTGGGTGGCAGCCATCGTGTTTTCCTGTTGCCTTTTTGTTATGAAGTTATCACTGTTCAGATACCTCCGGTCTATCATCCACATGTCAACAGTAATCAGCAGCGCCATTCCTGCCAGGAACCAGGTGAGCTTTACCTTCCTGGTGGCATAGAACCAGGTGAGCCCGAAAGCCAGCGCAATAAAGAAGAAACTCCTGATGGCATCATGCCTGAATATACTGATCCTGGCCGCCTCCAGTTCATTCATAAACTGCCTGAACTGTGAGGCATACTGCACATTGGCACCAGCCAGTTGCTGATTAAAGGCCTGCTGCTCCTGTGATGAGAAGAATGAAAACAGACCGGGCACCATGTAAAACAGAAGGGAGAGTCCCCCGGTGAGTCCAAAGGCGATCAGGAGCTGTCTCCTGTTCTGAGCAATCAGCTCGGGCTCTTTCCTGATGCGGTCAAGAACCACGAAAGCCATCAGCGGGATGTTGAAGCAGGCGATGACCAGAATCATCTCCACGGTCCGGAATTTATTGTAGAGTGGCACATGGTCCAGGAAGAAATATGATAGTGCCGGGAAATTATTTCCCCAGGCCAGGGTGATGGAGAGCAGGGTGCTGACCATGATCCACCACCGCATGGGGCCTTTTATCAGCAAGAGTCCCAGGATAAAGAGAAATACCACAATGGCACCCGAGTAGTTGTCACCCGAGGTGAATGCCTTGGCACCCCAGTATTGGTTCTGACCTGCGATGGTCTCCTTGAGTTGAGGGCTCACCTTCTCCATGGCCTTTTCATTCTCTCCAAGACTACCGGTCTTTCCTCCTGTAAAATAGGGGATCATCAGGGAAAAGGTTTCAGCCTTGCCATAGCTCCAGCTCAGGGCGTAATCTTTATTCAGCCCGGAGGTCTGGTTCTCCTGGTTCAGGGTTAACTCCGGTTTTCCACGCATGCTCTGCTTCGAAATCTCCATATTTACCCACAGGGTAGAGATGTTGGGAAGCAGGGCCAGCAGGGCACTCACCAGCAGGACACCTGAAGCGGTAAGGAACTTCTGCAACTCTTTTTCCCGGAAGGCAAATATGGCCTTTGTGATCACAATAACCAGTGAGATAATCAGAAGGTAATAGGTGATTTGGAGGTGGTTGCTGTTAAGCTCCAGTCCAAGTGCCAGCATGAAAAGAAGTCCCCCGGCCAGGTACTTTCCCCTGTAGGTGAGCAGGATACCACCCACCACGGGAGCCATATATGCAATGGCGTATGCCTTGTTAATATGGCCGACCTCTACGATGATGATGTTATAGGAGGAGAGGGCAAAAGCAATTGCCCCCATGGCACTGACCCACGGAGAGATTCTCAATGCAATGAGCAGGAGATAAAATCCCAGCAGGTAGATAAAAAAGATGGCAACGGGATTGCTGGAATTCATATCGAACCTTAAAGCCCGGCTTATGGTACTGAAAACAGTGGTCTTTGCCCCGGTGGGACCCACATGGAATGCAGGCATGCCCGAAAACATCGAGTTGGTCCACTGGGAGTACTCACCGCTCTCTTCGTGGTATTGCTTTAGTTCATGACTCATCCCGGCCACATTGGTCATGTCGGACTGCGACAGCACCTTGCCATCGAGGATGGGGCTTAAATACAGGAGGGCCAGAGCGATGAAGCCAGCCAGAATAATCAGGTGTGTTTTGGAAAAATCGAGAAGGGAAGCAATCAGGGCCTTTTTCATAGGTAACTATTAATTTGTCTTATTGGTCCTATGTAACTTACCAGAACAATAATTACACATCCTTTGTGAAAATAGTGTAATTATTGTAATGGACGTTTCATAACCTGTGGATTAATCTGTAAGTTTCTCAAAGAGTTCGCGCATGCTCACCTTTTCTCTGATAATTGCATGAAGCTTGTTCCAGTGTATGCGCTCCTGCTCCATGGTATCCCTGTGCCGGATGGTTACCGTGTCATCCTCAAGGGTCTGGTGGTCCACTGTGATACAGAAAGGGGTTCCAATGGCATCCTGACGACGGTAGCGTTTACCAATGGAATCTTTCTCTTCATACTGGCAGTTGAAGTCAAATTTCAACTCATCGATAATGGTCCTGGCTTTTTCAGGCAGGCCATCTTTTCTGGTCAGCGGGAAAACGGCCAGCTTTACCGGAGCCAGCACCGGAGGTAGTTTCAAAACAACCCTTGAATCGGTGGAGCCATCCTCCTTTGTGATCGTCTCCTCTGTATAGGCAGCAGATATGATCTGCAGGAACATGCGGTCGACACCTATGGAGGTCTCTACCACGTAAGGCACATAGTTTTTATTGGTTTCGGGATCAAAATATTGCAATTTCTTACCTGAATACTCCTGGTGGCTTCCCAGGTCGAAATCGGTTCTTGAGTGGATCCCCTCCACCTCCTTAAAACCAAATGGGAATTCATATTCAATGTCGGTTGCCGCGTTGGCGTAGTGGGCCAGTTTGTCATGGTCGTGAAAGCGGTACTTTTCATCTCCGAATCCCAGGGCACGGTGCCACTTCATCCTTGTCTCTTTCCAGGTATCGAACCACTTAAGTTCGGTTCCCGGGGGTACGAAAAACTGCATCTCCATCTGTTCGAATTCACGCATCCGGAAAATAAACTGCCTGGCAACAATCTCGTTTCTGAAGGCTTTTCCGATCTGGGCGATTCCAAACGGGATCTTCATCCGTCCCGATTTCTGAACATTCAGATAGTTTACAAAAATACCCTGGGCGGTCTCCGGCCTGAGGTAGATCTTATTGGCACTTTCGGAAGTAGAGCCCATTTCGGTGGAGAACATCAGGTTGAACTGCCTTACATCGGTCCAGTTCCTGGATCCGGAGATGGGACATGCAATTTCTTCATCCACAATGATTTGCCTTAGCTCCCCCAGGTCCGAATCATTCAGGGCTTTTACAAAACGTCCATGTAGCGTATCCAGTTTCTCCTGGTTGGCCAGGACCCGGGGATTGGTGCTTTTGAACTGCACCTGGTCAAAGGAATCCCCAAACCGTTTAAGCGCCTTTTTAACCTCCTTATTGATCTTGCCTTCATATTTGGCCATCTGATCCTCGATAAGCACATCGGCACGATAACGCTTTTTGGAATCCCTGTTATCGATCAATGGGTCGCTGAATGCATCCACATGTCCTGAAGCCTTCCAGGTGGTAGGATGCATAAAGATGGCAGAATCGAGCCCGACTATATTTTCGTGAAGCAGGACCAGTGAGTCCCACCAGTACTTCTTGATATTGTTTTTCAGCTCAACACCATACTGCCCGTAATCATAAACAGCAGCCAATCCGTCGTATATCTCACTGGATGGAAAAACGTAACCGTACTCCTTGCAATGCGCTACCAGTTTTTTAAATAGCTCCTCCTGGGCCATAATAATGTCAGTTTTGATTTTTTTAAGATCACAAAAATAGCTCATTTTTATCATATTAATGCCACCGGGCCGATGTGGGAATGTTTAATGGGGGTGTTTTTCTATATTTGTCTTATATTTTGAGAGCAAATTCCATGGAGAAGAGATACGATTATCTGGTGATCGGTTCAGGTCTGGGTGGATTGAGTTTTGCACTGAAGGTGGCTGAGCATGGATCGGTCTGCCTGATCACAAAATCTGAACTGGAGGAGACCAATACCCGTTATGCGCAGGGGGGGATCGCTGCGGTCACATACGCACCTGACAGTCCGGAGAAACATGTGGAGGATACCCTGGTCGCAGGCGACAACCTCTGCAACGACGAGGTGGTAAAAATGGTGGTGGAAGAGGCTCCTGCTCAGATTCACGAACTGATCCAGTGGGGAACCAATTTCGACAAATCATCAAGCGGAAAATACGATCTGGCCAGGGAAGGGGGCCATTCCGAACACAGGATCCTTCATCACAAGGATAACACGGGCGAAGAGATTCAGCGTGCGCTCTCACAAAAAATCCGCAATCATAGCCGGATCGACCTGCTTGAAAACCATTTTGCAGTGGATCTGATCACCCAGCACCACCTGGGCAAGCTGGTAAAGAGGCACCTGACCGACATCGAGTGTTATGGAGCCTATGTCCTGAACCTTGAGTCGGGAGAGGTGATCAAGGTTCTTTCAAAAACCACGCTGCTTGCATCAGGGGGAGCAGGTCAACTCTATTCCACCACAACAAATCCTGCCATCGCCACGGGTGACGGGATAGCCATGGTATACCGGGCCAAGGGGATCATCGAAAATATGGAATTTGTCCAGTTTCATCCCACCTCTCTTTTTAATCCCGGGGAATCTCCCTCATTCCTGATTACTGAAGCCATGCGGGGGTACGGAGGAATCCTGAAAAACCAGCTGGGTGAGAAGTTCATGAATAAGTATGATGAACGGGGCAGCCTGGCACCCAGGGATATTGTGGCAAGGGCTATTGACAACGAGATGAAGATCCATGGTCACGATTTTGTCTACCTCGATGTAACCCATAAGGAGGAGAAGGAGTTAAAACAACATTTCCCGAACATCACAGAGAAGTGCCTGTCACTGGGCATCGATATTGCAAAGGACCTGATACCTGTGGTTCCTGCGGCCCACTACACTTGCGGGGGGGTGAAGGTGGACATGGACGGACAGACCTGGATTAAGCGGCTCTATGCTGTTGGTGAGGTATCTTCCACAGGCCTCCATGGAGCAAACCGCCTGGCTTCCAATTCTCTTATCGAAGCCATTGTCTATGCCGACCGGGCTGTGAAACATGCGGTCTCCAATGCGGATAATTACATATTTGCTGACCGGATTCCCGATTGGGACGACACCGGCACAACACACCCCGAAGAGATGGTACTGATCACACAGAACCTGAAGGAGGTGAAGCAGATCATGACCAACTATGTGGGAATTGTTCGTTCCGATCTGAGGATGGAAAGGGCTGTGGTCAGGCTGGAGATTATCTACCGGGAGACCGAAGCACTTTATAAGAAATCAAAACTCTCCCTCAGGATCTGCCAGCTGCGTAACCTGATCAATGTGGGTTACCTGGTGATTAAGATGGCCCAGGCGCGAAAGGAGAGCAGGGGACTCCATTATAACCTGGACTATCCCAGGAGTCTCGACATCTCATAAAACAGGCGGATACTATTTTTCCCAGAACGACTCTGATGTTTCGGGCCTGATATCGCCATATTTCTCACGGACCTGCTCCAGGATCTGCATGATCTCATCCACATCAAGGCTGGTCAGCAGCTTCAGACGCATCTCCTTGAAATGGGGAAGTCCCTTGAAGTAATTGGAGAAATGGCGCCGCATTTCGTAAATGCCAACCGGTCCCGGTTTGAACTCCAGCGATTTTGAGAACTGGGTTTTTGCCATATCGACCTTTTCGGAGACGGTCGGGTCCGGTAACAACTCACCTGTATTCAGGTAGTGTTTAACATGGCCGAACAGCCAGGGTTTTCCCACCGCTGCCCTTCCAATCATGACACCATCCACACCGTAGTTGTCGAATGCATGCCTGGCTTCCAAAGGATTGGTGATGTCTCCGTTGCCGATGATGGGGATTTTCATCCTTGGATTACTCTTCACCTCCCCGATCAGGGTCCAGTCGGCCTCTCCCTTGTACATCTGGGACCGGGTACGGCCATGGATGGTCAGGGCGCTGATCCCAAGATCCTGCAGCTGTTCGGCAACTTCAACAATGATCTTACTCGATTCGTCCCATCCCAGCCTGGTCTTCACTGTGACCGGTACGGTTGAGGCCTCCACAATGGCCCGGGTCATCTCCATCATCAGCGGAATGTTGTTGAGCATTCCCGCTCCGGCCCCCCTGTTGGCAATTTTGCGAACCGGACAGCCGTAATTGATATCGATCATCTCAGGTTTTGCTTCCACAGCCCTGTGGGTCGCTTCCACCATGGATTCTATAATATGTCCGTAGAGCTGGATCCCCATGGGCCGTTCGTAATCGAAAATGTCAAGTTTCTTTACACTCTTTGCACCATCCCTGATCAATCCGTCAGAAGAGATGAATTCTGTATACATCACATCGGCTCCGGATCTCTTGCACAGATACCTGAAGGAGGGATCGGTGATATCCTCCATCGGTGCAAGAAAAAGCGGCATTTGGCCCAGATCAATATCGCCAATGTGCATGGTAATAAATCTTATAGGTTTTATTCATTCAAATCACTTAGGCATTATTACGGAATAACAACTTATTACGTAATAATGCCTTTCTTTATGCTCTTTAACTGCTTCAAAAGTACAAAAATATGCGGGGAGAATCCCGGAACATGGAGAACCAGAGCAACCCCTCTCAGAGACCAGCTATACTTGCCGGATTAAAGCCGGGGGAGAAATTCCTTTTTTCCGTAGTGGTTCTTTTTATCCTCTTACTGGCCTCACAATTTCTGGGTGCCCTCCTGGCAGCATGGATCTATGGGTATAGCATGTCGGACATCCTCACGCTTGGGGCTTTCGATGATCCGCGCTATGTGGCTGCCTCCAAGCTGATCCAGCTTTTGGGTTCAGTGGGGACCTTTATCATCCCTGCACTCCTCTTCTCCTTTCTCTTTTCAGGCAATCCCTTCTCCTACTACAGGTTCCGTGATCCGGCAGGAGCACTGGCCATTCTGATCACTGTTGGGATGATGGTCTCTGTGATCCCGTTGATCAATTACCTCGCAGAGATCAACCTTACAATGGAGTTTCCCATCGAATCTGTTCACCGGATTATGGAGCAGCTGGAGGGAGAGGCTGAAAAAATTATGAGGGCTTTTACCTCCACCCACTCCATCTGGGGACTGATGGTGAACCTGTTGATGATCGGTGTAGTTGCCGCAGTGGGAGAGGAGCTGATTTTCAGGGGACTTCTGCAGAAACTGCTGATATCAATGGTGAAAAATGCCCACATTGCCATTTTGATCACAGCCATCCTGTTCAGCGCATTTCATTTCCAGTTCTTCTCATTCATTCCCCGCTTTGTTCTTGGAGTAATCCTTGGCTACCTGATGCTCCTTGGACGGTCCATCTGGTTTCCCATCATTGCCCATTTCGTGAACAATGCCATGGGGGTGATTTACTACTACTTTAACTCCAGGGGAAGTGCTGATGACATGCTGGAAGAGATCGGGACAAGTAACTTAATGCCTATGGCTGCTCTGATCAGCCTGTTGCTATTTTCCGTTTTTTTTATAGCCTGGTATTACCAGACCAACGTGGTAGCTACCCGGTCTCCTCGACCCGGGAAGACTGGAACAGATTAGCACTGTTCAGTTCGTTTTTCCTGAATACGTAGACCAGCCCATATTCCGTTGCTTTCTCCCTTCTCATCTCTTCAGGCAGGTCATGAAAGGTATGTTCCACTTCGTTCCAGATCTGCTGGATCACACCATCCACCTGGTCCCGCTCGAAATTCAGCTGCTCCTGGGCCCGCTGACTGCGTTTCTTCAGGCTTTTCTGGTAATTGTGGTATTCCATGAATTTATCGTAGTGCACCTTCAATACAGCAGCAGTGGGGTTGGTGATGGGGCTCAGTCCCCTGTTGCGTCTTTTATGTTCTCCGTCGATTAACCGTTTTCCCCAGCTGATAACCTCCTCTTCCGTTTTAATGGAAGGAACCTTTTTCTCTTCGTCATCCAGCCCGAAAAATGAGCCGGTGTTGGCTACAAGGTCGCCCCTTGTAATGGCCATGTTTACAACCTGAATAAAATGGGAGATGTATAAACGGACCTTTTTAAGCCGTTTCTGGTACTCCTTGTTTTTTTCCGATTGAATATTCAGTGAATTCCTGTGCTCGTAGATGGCGTTTTCGAAGCCCGGGAGAACAGATTGGATCTTCCGCAGGGATGTGGGACTGAAGGCTAGCTTAAAAGGAGGCAGGTCCTGCCCCTGTTCATAAGCTGACTTAAGTGACTTCAAACGGGCGGAGTCTGTATTTGGAAGGCGGCGGTAGGGCATTTTGTAAAAATGTGAATAAGCAGTTAATAAAAGACCGAGTCCGTGCGAATATATAAATTATTTCTTATTGTCTTGCACTATTCGCATATTTTTACGTCATGTGAATGAAAAAGTTACAGGGATTGATCGGTTCTTATATATTTTTCGACTTTTTTCTTTTCCGGGGTGAAACAGGGTATGATGCAATATCTGTTCATACCCGATATTGGACGTTGGTCAAAAAATGAGATTGCGTATATTTGGATATGTTATTTATGCACAACAAAAATCATTAAAATTTCATGACTATGTTTCCAAAGGAAGTTTACTGGCAGAGAAGAGAGCAGTTGCGTGAGCTGGTTGGGGAGGGAGTGATCCTCTTCCCGGGCAATGATGAAAGCTCGATGAATTACAGGGCCAATACCTACCACTACAGGCAGGATAGCAGTTTTCTCTATTTTTTCGGGATCGACAGGCCGGGTTTCTTTGGCATATGTGATACCGAATCGGGTGTCGATACACTGTATGGGAACGACTTCGAAATGGATGATATCATCTGGATGGGAGAGCAACCCAAAGTGAAAGCACTGGCAGCAGCAGTTGCTGTTGAATCGGCTACCCTGGGGGCCCTAGCCGATACCCTGAAGTCGGCCATTCAATCGGGAAGACAAATTCACATCCTGCCCACCTACAGGGGAGAGCAGGAGATTAAACTTGCCGGTCTGTTGGGCGTGCATTACGAAGGAGTACAAAAATTTGTATCAGAACGGCTCATCGGTGCTGTGGTCACTCTGCGATCGGTGAAGGACACCTATGAGATTGCTGAGATTGAGAAGGCGGTTGAGGTGGCCGGGATCATGCACACTACGGGTATGAAGATGGCTTTCCCCGGCAACTTCGAGCGGGAACTGGCAGGTGCCATTGAAGGGATTTCACTCTCACACGGCGGACCTGTTTCATTTCCGGTGATACTGAGTCAGGATGGACAAACCCTCCATAACCATTATCACGGCAATATACTGGAGGAGGGCCGGATGGTGGTTTGCGATGCGGGTTCAGAAACCGGAATGTACTATGCCAGTGATATCACAAGGAGTTATCCAGTGGGAGGGAAGTTCTCAACCATGCAGAAGGATATCTATAACATTGTGCTGTCGGCCAACACCGAAACCATCAAGGCTTCCATGCCGGGGGTTCCCTACCGGGAGGTTCACCTGATGGCTGCAAAGATCATTGCCGGGGGGCTGAAGGAGCTGGGGATCATGAAAGGGGATGTGGATGAGGCGGTGGCAGCCGGTGCCCATGCCCTCTTCTTCCCTCACGGACTGGGCCACATGCTGGGGCTTGATGTTCATGACATGGAGGGGCTTGGCGAGGACCATGTGGGGTATACAGAGAGATTGAAGCGGAGTGACCAGTTTGGACTGGCCTACCTGAGACTGGGCAGGGAGCTGGAGCCGGGCTTTGTAGTGACCAACGAGCCGGGATGTTATTTCATTCCTGCCCTGATCGAACAGTGGAGGGGTGAAAAGAGGCTGGAGCAGTTTATCAACTACAGTGCGCTTGAACCCTACCTTGGGTTCGGAGGGATCAGGATCGAAGATGATATCCTGATCACCGACTCGGGAAGCCGTCTGCTGGGAACCCCCATCCCCAAAAGTGTGGATGAGGTGGAAGAGACCATGCGAAATTAGCTACGCTAAAAAGAGGGCTTCAGTGGAAGCGGTGGTTAGAGGGCGGCGGCCTTGTAATACTCCCGGTTCAGCCTGGCGATGTTGGTCATTTTGATCGCCTTGGGGCATTCAGCCTCGCATGCTCCTGTGTTGGTACAGTTTCCAAAGCCAAGCTCATCCATCTTGGCAACCATTTTGGCCGCCCGCTCCCTGGCCTCCACTTTCCCCTGGGGAAGCAGGGTGAGGTGGGAAACCTTGGCACCCACAAAGAGCATGGCCGAAGCATTTTTACATGCAGCAACACACGCTCCGCAACCGATGCATGCCGCTGCATCCATGGAGAGTTCCGCCTCCTTTTTCTTGATGGGAATGCTGTTGGCATCGGGTGCACTGCCGGTATTTACTGAGATATAACCAGCCTCCTGGACCAGCTTATCGAAAGCGGAACGGTCCACCGCCAGGTCCTTGATCACCGGGAATGCCCTGGCCCTCCAGGGTTCGATCACGATGGTATCACCATGCTTAAACTTGCGCATGTGAAGCTGACAGACCGTGATCTCTGAATCGGGACCGTGGGGCCTTCCGTTAATATACATGCCGCAGGTACCACAGATGCCCTCCCTGCAGTCGTGGTCAAACACCACCGGCTCTTCACTGTTTGCAATAAGCTGTTCGTTAAGTACATCCAGCATCTCAAGGAATGAGCTGTCGGGAGAGATATCTTGCAATTTGTAATTGACAAATTTGCCCCTGGTACGGGGATCTTTCTGACGCCAGATCTTCAGTTTCAGGTCCATGGGTTTCGGGTTATCCTTATTACTTATAATTTCTTTGTTTCACTTCAATGTTCTCAAATTTCAGGGGCTCTTTGTGCAGCTCCGGATCCTTACTGGCACCCTTGTGTTCCCAGGCTGCCACATAGGTAAAGTCCTTGTCATTCCTGAGTGCCTCGCCCTCTTCGGTCTGGTGCTCCTCCCGGAAATGACCGCCACACGACTCTTCCCTTTGCAGGGCATCAAGGGCCATCAATTCACCCAGTTCAAGAAAATCGGCCAGCCTGCTTGCTTTCTGAAGCTCAGGATTGAGATCATTCATCTCGCCCGGGATTTTCACTGTGTTCCAGAACTCCTCCTTCAGCTCCCTGATCTCCTCTCTGGCCAGTTCAAGGCCCTCCTTGTTCCGGGCCATTCCCACATAGTTCCACATGATGTGGCCCAGCCGTTTGTGCAGCGTATCCACCGACTGGATTCCCTTGACCGCCATCAGCTTTTCGAACTGCTCCTGAACCTCCTTCTCGGCTGCTTCAAACTCGCTGATATCCGTTGAAAAGCGGGGTGTGTTGATCTCCCCGGCCAGGTAATTCTGAATGGTATATGGCAATACGAAATATCCGTCAGCCAGCCCCTGCATCAGCGCTGAGGCACCCAGCCGGTTGGCTCCGTGATCGGAGAAGTTGGCCTCCCCGGCGGCAAAAAGACCAGGAATGGTGGTTTGTAATTCGTAGTCTACCCAGACCCCGCCCATGGAGTAGTGGATGGCCGGATAGATCATCATGGGAACCTCGTAAGGGTTGTCATCTGTGATCTTCTCATACATCTGGAACAGGTTGCCGTACTTGGCTTCGATCACATCTTTTCCCAGCCGTTGAATGGCATCTTTAAAATCGAGAAAAACAGCCAGTCCGGTTGAGTTCACTCCAAATCCTGAATCACACCGCTCTTTGGCAGCACGGGAGGCTACATCCCTGGGAACCAGGTTCCCGAAGGCCGGGTAACGCCGCTCAAGGTAGTAATCACGGTCCTCCTCGGGAATCTCTCCTCCTGTGAGCTCTCCTTTCTGTAGCTTTTCAGCATCCTCTTTTTTCTTCGGTACCCAGATGCGGCCGTCGTTGCGGAGGCTTTCACTCATCAATGTCAGCTTCGACTGGTAGTCACCGTGAACCGGTATGCAGGTGGGGTGGATCTGAACGAAGCTGGGATTTCCAAATAATGCGCCCTTCTTATGGCACTGCCAGGCAGCACTCACATTGGACCCCATGGCCATGGTGGAGAGGAAAAATGCATTGCCGTATCCCCCGGTTGCGAGCACCACTGCGTGGGCACTGAAACGCTCCAGCTTCCCGGTAATGACATCCCGTCCTATAATTCCACGTGCCTTCCCGTCCACCATCACCAGGTTTTGCATCTCCATGCGCGGGTACATCTCCACGTTGCCCTTTTTAATCTGCCTGCTCAGGGCCTGGTAGGCACCCAGTAGCAGTTGCTGGCCGGTCTGGCCCCTTGCATAAAAGGTTCTGGAGACAAGTGCCCCGCCAAAAGAGCGGTTATCCAGTGTTCCTCCATACTCCCTGGCAAATGGAACGCCCTGCGCCACACACTGGTCGATGATACTGTTACTCACCTCTGCAAGCCTGTATACATTGGCTTCCCGGGAGCGGTAATCTCCACCCTTGACTGTATCATAGAAGAGCCTGTAGATGCTGTCACCGTCGTTCTGGTAATTCTTGGCTGCATTGATCCCGCCCTGGGCTGCAATGCTGTGTGCCCTCCTGGGACTGTCCTGGTAACAGAACGATTTTACCTTGAATCCCATCTCAGCCAGCGATGCTGCAGCTGCGCCACCCGCCAGACCTGTACCAACCACGATGATATCAAGCTTTCTCTTATTGGCCGGGTTGACCAGGTTTTGTGTGGATTTGAACAGAGACCATTTTTCGGCCAATGGTCCGTCGGGTATCTTGGATTGTAATTTAGCCATATCGAACAATTGTTTTAGGAGAAGTAAACCATCAGAGGAATAAGTGAGTATCCACCTACTACTACAACGGAGTAGAGGATGGCCAGTAACTGAATTACCGGGGTAAACCGTTTGTTATCCAGTCCGAGGGTTTTAAAGGCCGACTGAAACCCGTGGACCAGGTGGAACCCGAGGAAAACAAATGCGGCAATGTAAAAGATCACAAAGGGCAGCATTTTGAATTTATCCTCGATTTCGGAGGCAAAATCATGGTAGACCACCCCCTCAAACATCATCGTTTTCCCATGACCGAACTTTGCCTTGAAGTAGAAATCCGCAAAATGGATGATCAGGAACACCAGGGTGATGATCGCTGTGTGGATCATAAACTTGGAGAAGAACGAAGTGTTCGAGTAGTTGGTCTTAACATAACGCTTCGGCCTGGCAATCCAATTCTGGATCTGCAGGATCAGGGCATAGATGATGTGTAACAGGAGTCCGCCAAACAAAACGATCTCAAAGACCTTGATCAACACATTGGTGCCCATAATATGAGCGGCTTTGTTGTATACCATGGGATCATCAAAGATGAGGATCAGTAGATTAATCCCCATGTGAACCAGCAGGAAGATCACAAGGAACCCCCCGGCAAGCGACATCAGTAATTTCTTTCCGATGGAAGAAGTGAAAATGGTTGACATACAGTTACAATTAAAATATGTTATTAAATTGCGTGATGTGAAAAACAAATATAGCATTTCTGAACCTTTTTTCAATGCGGTTTGCTCCCATCTCTTCTGCGCTTTTTTCCCGGAACAGATCCAAATTATCCGGACTCCTTTCCGATGGGGCTGTGGCCATTGTTAGTGCCAATCCTTTGATGCGGCGCAGCGGGGACCAGTTCTATCCATACAGGCAAAATTCAGATTTTTTCTATCTAACGGGAATTCAGCAGGAGGGCGGTGTGCTGGTAATGGATTCGGACCACCAGGTGCTCTTTATCAAGAGACCGGATCAGAAGACAACTTTGTGGTCGGGACCGGTGATAACACAGGAGCGGGCCACCACACTTTCCGGTATCGTGGATGTGAAATGGAGAGACCAGCTGGATCATTTTCTAGAAGAGAGGATTCAAAAAACGGGGACACTTTATATAAACAGAGAAGGAGAGAGACCGGCAGGGCTATCTGCCGGTGTGGAGTGCTCCCCGATCGATCCGCTGATGACACAGCTGAGGATGGTAAAGGAGCCGGAGGAGCTGGATGAGATCAAAAGGGCATGCGCCATGACCCGCTCAGGTTTTTTTAAAGTGCTGAAGAGACTCAGACCCGGGATGATGGAGTATGAAGCCGAGGCAGAACTCACAGCAGAGTTTATCAGTCAGGGAGCCCGGGGACATGCATTTGAACCCATTGTGGCCTGTGGTAAGAATGCACTGGTCCTGCACTACACGGAGAACAGCACCCAATGTGGTCAGGGTGAGCTGCTCCTGATGGATTTTGGGGCAGAGGTGAACAATTATGCAGCCGATTGTACCCGGACGATCCCGGTGGGAGGCAGGTTCTCTTCCCGGCAACGGAAGATCTATGATGCCGTTTACAGGATCTTTTTACAGGCACGGTCACTTATGGTTGAGGGCACCCTTATGGGCGATTTTCATAACCAGGTTGGAGCGTTGTGGGAAGAGGAGCACATTGCACTTGGCCTCTACTCCAGGAGGGAGGCTGACCTGCGGCCGGAGGATGATCCGCTCTGGAAGCACTATTATCCGCACGGCACCTCCCATTCAATGGGACTCGATGTGCATGATCCCTTGGACCGCTCCCTCCCCTTTCGCTCCGGAATGGTCCTGACCTGCGAACCTGGCATCTACATTCCGCAGGAGGGCATCGGGATCAGGCTGGAAAACGACATCCTGATCACTGAAAGCGGACCCGTTGACCTGATGGAGGATATTCCCATGGAGGCAGGGGAGATCGAGACATTGATACAGAACAGCAGATCGAAATAAAACGAGCTTTTATTCATAAGTTCACAAAAGGAGATGAAAGAGAAGAGACTTATCCACAGGGGAGCGGAAGTATACTATACAGACCAGGGCAGAGGAGCCTGTATTGTACTGTTGCACGGCTACCTCGAGACCTGGGAGATCTGGAAAGATTTTGCTGCCTCCCTGGCCGGCAACTTCAGGGTGATCTCCATGGACCTTCCCGGACATGGCCGGTCGGGCAGGTGGGGTGAAGAGCATAGCATGGAGGATCTGGCCGGATCGGTAAAAGCGGTTTGTGAAGCAGAGGAGATCGACAGGATCGGACTGGTGGGACACTCCATGGGGGGCTATGTAACCATGGCATTTGCTGAGCTCTACCCGGATCTGCTATGGGGATACGCCCTGTTCCACTCCACCTGTTTTGCCGACACCGATGAGAAGCGGGTGAACCGGGACCGCGAGATCAGCCTGGTCCTGTGCGGGAAGAAGCTGCAGATTGTCAATGTGAGCATCCCGAAAGCTTTTGCCGATGACAATACAGAGAGGCTCAAAAAGGAGGTATCCTTTGCCCAGGATATTGCACTGCAGTGTGAGGACCAGGGGATTGTTGCCATACTGAATGGAATGAAGAGCCGGCCCGACCGGAGCCATGTGCTCAGCAACCCGGCTCTGCCGCTGTTGCTGATCGGGGGGATGAAAGACAACTACATTCCGGTGGAGGTGTTTGAAGAGCTGGTTGCACTGGCCCCGCATGCACGGGTGCTGCGACTGGAGGAGAGCGGCCACATGGGATTTATCGAGGAGCCTGAGAATG
>JBDLIQ010000084.1:0-17259 GCA_039714775.1 Bacteroidota bacterium | reverse complement strand
GTCGGGGTAGCGGGATTTGAACCCACGACCTCGTCGTCCCGAACGACGCGCGCTACCGGGCTGCGCTATACCCCGAATTGGAGGGCAAAAGTATAAAAACTTTATGAGTTTTTAAAGCCTAATAGGGATCCACATCCACCGAGGTGCGGATGGAGCGGTAGACTTCGCTGCTCAGGGTTTTCTTCAGTACCTCGCCAAGCAGCTCCTTTGCCTTTTCGGAAGAGACCTCCTTTTCGATCTTCAGAATGATCTGCTTGACAAAGGTGTTGTACACTTTTCTGACCGGGGGATACTGGGGTCCAAACACACGGTTTGCGAAGATCTCTTTCAGCTCCCGGGCCACCAGGTCGGTTGCACCATCGAGTATGGAGGGAATCTTGTGCCGGAAACCGATCCGGATCATCCTTGTAAAGGGTGGATACCCGAAGAGCTGCCGCTCCTCCATCTGCTCCTGGTAAAGGGTTTCATAGTCATCATTGTGAATATAGCGGATCACAGGGTGCCCGGGGTCCATGGTCTGGACAATCACCCGGCCCCGTTTTTTACGCCGTCCTGCCCTTCCGCTCACCTGGGAGATCAGCTGGAAGCTACGTTCGAAGGCCCTGAAATCGGGAAAATGAAGCATGCTGTCTGCATCCAGGATCCCCACGAGGCTTACATTCTCAAAATCGAGCCCTTTGGAGATCATCTGAGTGCCGATCAGCACATCAAGCCGGCCGGCTCCAAAATCTCTAAGCACCTTCTCATAGCCCTTTTGTGAGCGGGCTGTATCGGTATCGAGCCGGCCCACCCTGATCCCTTCAAACACCAGGGCAATCTCATCCTCGATCTTCTCTGTCCCAAACCCCTTCATGGTCATGCGGGTGGCTGCACAGGAGGGACAGGCTGAAGGGACAGGCTCCTTATGTCCGCAATAGTGACACTCCAGTTTTCCGGAGGTCCGGTGGTAGGTAAGGCTCACATCGCATCGTCTGCATTTGGGGATCTCACTGCAATCATTGCATATGATATAGGGAGCGTATCCCCGTCTGTTCTGAAAAAGGATCACCTGCTCCCCGGCCTTCAGCGCCTCGGTGATCCCATCAACCAGGGCGGGGGTAAAGTGGGAGACCATCTGCTTTTTCCTTTTCGCTTCACGGCTGTTTGCCAGTATCATCTCCGGCTTTTCAACTGCTCCGTACCGTCCCTGGATGGATGCAAAACCAAACTTGCCACTCCTGGCATTGAAGAGTGATTCAAAGGAGGGGGTGGCAGTTCCCATAAGCACCCTGGCACTGTGAAAAAGGGCAAGCACCTGGGCCGAATCCCTGGCATGATAACGGGGGGCCGGATCGTGCTGCTTGAATGTGGTTTCATGCTCCTCGTCGATGATCACAAGTCCCAGGTTGCGAAAGGGCAGAAAAATGGCGGAGCGGACCCCGATAACCACCCCGTAGGACTCCTCATCGGTCAGCCCCAGCAGGTTCCTGTAAACATGCACCCTCCCGGTATCGGTATGCCGGGAGTGGAATACGCCCACCTGTTTACCAAATACCTGCTGCATGCGGTCAATAATCTGCATGGTGAGTGCAATCTCAGGCAGAAGGTAGAGCACCTGCTTCCCCTTCTTAAGTTGCTCGCCGATCAGGTGTACATAGAGCTCGGTCTTTCCGCTGGATGTAACCCCCTGCAACAACACGGTCTGGTGCTGCTGAAACTGCTCCCTGATACTTTCAAGGGCAGTCGATTGCTCCTTGTTCAACGGGTAGGGTGCCCGCGCGGATGGAACTTCAAAGCCCCTGCCCTTCCCCAGCTCTTCCCGCTGCTCCTGAACCAGGACTCCCTTTTTCACCAGCGCGGAAAGCGCACCTGTATCTCCGGACTGCTGCAGCAGTTTACCCTTCATGATGACACCTCCCGGTTCTGCCTCCCCTGTCAGCTGCAGATACCGCTCCAGCAGCTCCTTTTGTCTTGGTGCCCTGGTGAGACCATCCAGTGCCCGGTGCATCGCCTCCTCCGAAGCTATTTCACCTGCAAGGTGTATATAGGTAACGCTCTTTTTTCGTACCAGGGTCTTTACGAATTCATTGATCTCCACAGCCCCCTTTTCCACCAGTTGCTTCAGCACCTTCAGGGGTCTTCCTGAAATCCCGGTCATCTCCAGGTCACCCATGGTCACCTCCCCCTGCTCTTTGATCACCTCGTAGAGGAGCCGCTCATGCTGGTCCAGGTCCCCCTCATCGATATATGCATCACTCACCCGGACCCTGGATTCACTTTCGGGCCGCAATCCGGAGGGAAGGGCTGCCCGCATCACTTCACCCGGCTGACACATGTAGTAGGAGGAGATCCATTCCCACAACTGCAGCTGCTGGGCAGTAACTGCAGGCGTTTTGTCCAGCACCTCAATAATCTCTTTTGGGGTAAATTCTTCCGGGGGGGAAGATGTCAGGGACTTAACGACGGCACTATAGATCCGCCTCTTTCCAAAGGGAACCAGGACCCGGGTTCCCGGGATAAGCTCTTCTGAAAAAGATGGGGGAATGGCATAGGTAAATGTACCCTCTACAGCCAGAGGAATGATCACCTGAGCAAAACGAGGGTTTCCGGACATTATACCGACAGGATCTCTACCATCCGCATCTGATCCGGATCCACCGTCCGTTTTAATTTAATCACCTTTCTGAAAGGAACGTGGACGATTTCATTATCACGGTATCCCACCAGGACGCTTTTCTGATCATCCAGAAGCGCTTCGATGGCTTCATATCCAAGCCTGCTGGCTAATACCCGGTCCCTGGCCGAAGGGGTTCCGCCACGCTGGATATGTCCCAGGATAGAGACCCTGACTTCGTAGTCCCTGAAATCCTCTTTCACCTGTTCGGCGATGTCAAATGCACCGCCCTCTTCATCTCCTTCAGCCACAATGATGATGTTGCTGGACTTCCTCCTCTTAAACCCTTTTTCCAGGAAATCCTTCAGGTTATCTGCCTGGCTCTTTACTTCAGGGATCAGGATGGCCTCAGCCCCGCTGGCGATTCCACTGTTAAGGGCGATAAAACCGGCATCCCGGCCCATCACCTCAATAAAGAAGAGGCGGTTGTGGCTGCCCGCCGTATCCCTGATCCTGTCGACCGCTTCCACTACAGTATTCAGGGCGGTATCATATCCGATGGTGTAGTCTGTACCGCAAATATCGTTGTCAATGGTCCCGGGCAGTCCGACGAAGGGAATGTCATAATACTCATCACAGAATACCCTTGCACCGGTCAGCGACCCATCTCCACCGATCACCACCACCGCATCAATTCCGGCTGCTTTCAGATTATCATAGGCCCTCTTTCTCCCCTCCGGCTCCATAAACTCCATGCTTCGGGCCGTTTTCAGGATGGTTCCTCCCCTGGAGAGGATATCACTCACACTGTGTGCCTTAAGATCAGACATTTGATTGTGGATCATACCATGGTATCCATGGCGGATTCCGGTAACCTCAAGTCCGTGATAAATGGCGGTGCGTGTCACACCCCTGATGGCCGCATTCATTCCGGGAGAGTCTCCTCCCGAGGTAAGCACACCTACTCTTTTAATTTTTCCCATTTGAAGTACTATTTTTTGATGATCTTTTTCACCTGGTCACTGATCGACTTCAGCTGTTCCAGAGAGGTTGATGTGGCTCCGCTGATTCCTACAGAATCCGCATCAGCAAACCATTCGGAGGGGATCTCATCCCCTTTGCTGATCCAGTGGGTGCGGGGATTGATGGAGCGGCAGTACCCGTAAAGCATTTTTCCGTTTGAAGAGTTCTTTCCGCTCACAAAAATGATGACATCATGCTTCGCCGAAAAAATCCGGAGTCCGGGCTTTCGCTTTTTCATCTGGCCACAGATGGTGCAACTGGACTGTAACGTGGATTTCACCGGTTCGGCCAGGTGGTTTTTTAGCCTGCCCTCCACCTCTTTGAACTGCTCCGGATCCATGGTGGTTTGTGAAAAGAGATGGACCGCCCTTGAGCTGTCCACAAGCGCAACCTCTTCGGCCGAACTGACCACCACGGCATCACCATCCACCTGTCCCAGCAGTCCGATGGTTTCCGGGTGATCCAGTTTCCCAAAGATCACCAGCTGCTCTTTCAGGTGATCCATGTTATTATAGGTTCTCCTGATACGCTCCTGCAATCTGCTTACAATGGGACAGGTTCCGTCAATGATCTCGAGTCGGTATTCAGCTGCCAGTTTATAAGTGGAGGGGGGCTCCCCATGGGCCCGGAACAGTACTTTCCCCTGCTTCAATCCGGAGAGTGCTTTGTGGTTGATGGTCTTCAGTCCCAGGTCATTCAGTCTTTTCACCTCTTGACTGTTGTGTACCATCTCTCCCAATCCGTAAAGGATCTCTCCCCTGTTGAGATGCGATTCGGCAGTCTGAATCACCTGCTCCACTCCAAAACAGAATCCTGCACCCGGATCAATTGCTACCTTCACCATTTACGATGTGGTTATTCGTTGGTAGATCTCCCTGAACCAGACCATCTGCTGATCGACAGTCATATCGCTATTGTCCAGCACAATGGCATCATCAGCCTGCATAAGGGGACTATCCTCCCGGGTGGAGTCGATGTGGTCCCTTTTTTGGATGTTCTGCCTCACCTCCTCCAGATCGGCAGGCATCTTTTTTTCAATCAACTCCTTATACCGTCTCATGGCCCGCACCTCTTCCGATGCAGTGAGGAATATTTTCAGTTCTGCCCCTGGGAATACCACGGTTCCAATATCACGGCCATCCATCACAATGCCCTTTCCGTTGCCCAGTCTCCGCTGGTACTCCACCATCTTCCTGCGTACAGCCGGTATGGTCGCAATATAGCTCACATGGGCGGCCACATCCATGCTCCTGATCAGATCCTCAACCATGCGGTTGTTCAAAAAGATCTCTGTTCGCTGCTTCGATGTATTATAACGCAGGTCCAGCTGAATTCCTCCCAGCAGGGCCTCCACCTCCTTCAGTGGCGGGGCATCGGTTGAGTCAAACAATCCCGCATCCATGGAAGCCAGGGTAACGGCCCTGTACATGGCCCCGGTATCGATGTATGCATATCCCAGTTCGGTGGCAATCCGTTTTGCATAGGTACTCTTCCCGCAGGAAGAGTGGCCATCCAGCGCAATGATAATATTCATAAGGAGCAAAGATAGTGTTTTACTGCTTTCTGTAGAATTCGGAAAGGTTGGTGGTGAGCGAAAAATGGTTGGTCCCGCCAGCCAGGTGGTACGAGGAGCGGCCGTAGGCAATATGGAACTTCGATATCCTGAATCCGAAGCCCCAGGAGAACCCGACCATGCCCGGTCTTGCTACCACACTCATCTCTTTTCTTCGCTTGTAGTTGTACCCGAAGTCGGCATGGAAATTCTCGCCGATCAGGAACTCAACCCCGAATACCAGGTGCCGCATCAACTTGTCCCCGAACAGATCAAATCCACTTGTTTGTGCCTCCTCCCCCATGGGATTGAAAACATCAGACTCCTCCTTCTCATAGGTCAGGTCCCACCGTTCAAGGTTCTGGTAAGTGACACTGAACCGGAAAGGAGCATGTGCCAGTCCCTGTGTAATCCCTGCCTGAAGTTCGAAAGGGATATTCTCCCTGCCCCCTGTGTAGGAGATAAGCTGCATACCAAGGTTCTTAGAGACCACTCCTACGGTGGTCAGCGTTGTGGGATTGTGGTAGGTAACACCCATATCCAGGGCGATTCCCAGCGAGGTGTACCTTTCGAAGGAGGAGAAGATGGGCTTCAGGTTGACTCCTACGGTGAGCATGGAGTCGAGCACGGAGCGCGCATAGACCAGGTTCAGTGCATATTCCGATGCTGTAAAGCTGCCCAACTCTTCGGCATATTCATCTCTTCCCGAAAACGTGCCGTAATCCACATAATGCATCCCGATAGCGAAGCTTCCGATACCCTCCCTGTGGTACCCATAGGAGGTATACCCGAAATTGACTCCGGCAAAGTAATTCACATAATTCAGATTCAGGTGGTTGTGCATGTCTGCTGTCAGCAGGGCCGGGTTGTGGAACACCAGGTTGATATCATCATCGTTGATGGAGACCACCTCTCCACCCAGGGCAGCTACCCTGGCCGAATTGGTGAGGCCCAGAAAAGCGTATGTAGACTCCCCTCCTTTCTGTCCATGAACATGAAAAGTCATGAATCCCAGGATGCATACGATGATCAAACTCTTTCTCATTAGCTTATAAAACGGCCTTTTGCCCTTGGATATTATTCACCCATCTGATTAATGATCATTTCTCCTGCCCGGTTTACCCATTCCCTGAATATGGTGTGATCGACCGGCCTGATCCGTTGCAACACTTCAGCTGATATATTGTCCGCCGCAATACCCAGACCGCTTCGCTCCACATCGAAGCTGTTACAGCGCTGTTCGAAGTGGTTCTTCACCGGTACCACCACCAGGGGTGCTCCCACACAGACCGCCTCAGCAACAGAATCAAATCCTGCGGTGGTGATCAGTCCCCGGCATCCGGACATCTTCTGCATGAACGCTTTGTCGCTGATCGGATGAAGGCGGATTCCGGGTGGCACGGGGGTATCTGTGGGAAGATCTGAAAAGAGGTCCACCTGGAAACCGGGATCATCCCTAGCAATGGTGATCATGTCACTAACAAAACCTTCATTCATCAGGTAACTCAGGTAGCTGGATCCCGGTTCATAACCGGTTTCCCTGAACTGCTTTCTTACAAGGGGCGGAACCACCCTGATCTCTTCACTGCCGGGAACCTCCCTGAATGAAAGCGCAAGCACATGATCACACGATTTCATCACAGCCCGGGTATGCAGTTTCAGGAACCATTTGTGCAGAACTTTCCCCCCACCACAGCGGTAGCCGTCCAGATGCAGGTAGAAGTGATGACCCACACCTATCCTTTTAACAGAAGGTGATACACCCTTTAATGCAAGGGCCCCCACCACATCGTAGAAATTAAATACCACATCGGGCTCCAGCGCATTGATCCTCTGCCTGATCCGCCTCACCTCCTTCAGGTAGAGAAAGGTTCTGAAGAGGTTGAAGAGGAGGGTACGTCCCACATAGATCCCCTTTCGGTTGGGGGTGCGCACAAGCCAGGGGCTTGCAAAACAGGAGAGTTTTCCCTCGAAGAGATTCCTGTAATAATCCGGAAGCGGGCGGCTGTTGTTGCATCCGACAAACAGAGCCTCCACACTGTGGCCGGCATCTTCAAGGTACTCCTTTAGGGCCACCGACTGGGACAAATGTCCCCTCCCTTCACCCTGAACTATGAATATACACTTTGCCATGGGTTCAGGAATAGGGTGGATGGCGGAAGGGCTCCTTCTTACCCGGCAGTTTCCAGTTAATGCCACCAATCTGGGTCAGGAGGAGTCCCCCGATAACAACCAGAATACCCGCGATTTTCATAAGGGGCATGGGCTCCTTCAACAACAGGAAGGAGACAACAGCTGCCACCACCGGAATGATGTTGGCAAAAATGTTTGCCCTGGCCGCCCCCAGCTCCCTAATGCCTATGGTGAGAAGGATAAAACAGATCCCCGATCCAAACACACCGAGGTAGAGCACCGACAGCAGGGCAGGGGTTGTCACCGAAGCCAGGTCGAGCCGCGGGACCTCTATGAAGAGAAACATGGGCAGAAACATGATCAGCCCATAGAGGCTCTGGTATGCTGTGATGGTGATGGGATTATAGTCGCTCACCAGTCTTCGCACCACCATGGTATATCCCACTGCAGCGAGGACTGCAAAAAACATAAGCAGGGTCCCTTTGGGATCGGCTGAGAACCCCTCGCTTCTGTTCAGGATGACCATCAGGACCCCTGCGAACGATATGACCAGTCCGATGTGGTTCAGCCTGGTCAGCTTCTCCCCGAAGAGGTAGTAAGCTGCAAAAGGAACAATCAGGGGAATGGTTGCGATAATGACGGCTCCCACGGTGGGGGTTACCAGTGTCATCCCGTTGGCCTCTCCCAGGAAATAGAAAAAGGGTTCGAACAGGGCCATCAACAGAAACCATTTCTGGTCCTTTCGTCTGATCTTACCCAACCTCCCCAATAGCAGGGCAAATCCGAAAAGAAAAAAGATAGAGACAAACAGCCTGAGGAAGACAACGGTAACAGGACGGAAAGATTCAAAGGCAATTTTGTACAGGACAAAGGCAAAACCCCAGAAGATCATCGCAAAGATGACACTCACATACGCTCCAAGGCGGGGTGACTTCATCAGGCTGCCCTGAGTCGCTTCAGATTGGCCTTCTCAAGTTTCTCCCTGGCATACTTGATCCCGATGGTCATCTCTTCAGCACTCTCCTTGGAGGGAAGCTCGAACATGGCATCCATCATGATCGCTTCACAGATGGAGCGCAGTCCCCGTGCACCAAGTTTGAATTCAAGAGCCTTCTGAACAATATAGTCCAGCACCTTCCCATCCCAGGTAAGTTTGATCCCGTCCATGTCAAACAACTTCTCATACTGTTTGATGATGGCGTTCCTGGGCTCTGTAAGAATCCTTCTCAGTGCCTTTTCATCGAGTGGATTCAGGTAGGTGAGCACCGGCAATCTTCCAATAATCTCCGGGATCATTCCGAATGATTTCAGGTCCTGGGGTGCCACATACTGCAGCAGGTTATCCTTTTCGACCCGGTCGCTGTTTTTAGCCGCATTGTAACCCACCACCTGGGTGTTCAAACGGTTGGCAATTTTGCTTTCGATGCCATCAAAGGCACCTCCGGCAATAAAAAGAATGTTCTTTGTATTGACCGGGATCATCTTCTGGTCGGGATGCTTTCTGCCACCCTGGGGCGGAACATTGATGATTGATCCCTCCAGCAGCTTAAGCAGTCCCTGCTGAACACCCTCTCCCGATACATCCCTTGTGATGGAGGGATTGTCACTCTTACGGGCAATTTTATCGATTTCGTCGATAAATACAATGCCCTTTTCGGCTGCCTCCACATTGTAATCCGCCACCTGGAGCAGCCTGGTAAGTACACTCTCGATGTCCTCTCCCACATAGCCGGCCTCGGTAAGTACAGTTGCATCCACAATGGTGAAGGGTACATGAAGCATCCTTGCAATGGTACGGGCCAGCAGGGTCTTCCCTGTCCCGGTCTCCCCCACCAGTACAATGTTGGACTTTTCAATTTCAATATCCTCCTTGTTGTCCTTCTGCATCAGCCGCTTGTAGTGGTTATAGACAGCAACCGAGAGGAATTTCTTGGCCTCCTCCTGCCCGATCACATAGAGGTCGAGGAAGCTCTTGATCTCCTTAGGTTTCAGCAGCTTGATCTGATCCATATCAAACTCACCCTGGGCCCCCAACTCCTCCTGTACAATGCTATAAGCCTGTTCGATACAGCGGTCGCAGATGTGACCTGAGATACCGGCGATCAGAAGGTTGGTATCCTTCTTCTCCCTTCCGCAAAATGAACAACGGTCCATGTTATTTCTTTTCTTTGGTCCTGGTTAAAACATCATCAATCATTCCATATTCCCTGGCCTCATCGGCAGTCATCCAGAAATCCCTGTCCCCGTCCTTCTCAACCTGGTCAATCGTTTTCCCTGAATGTTCGGCAATAATTGCATAGAGTTCTTTCTTCATTTTGATGATCTCACGTGTGGTGATCTCTATATCTGAAGCCTGACCCTGGGTTCCTCCCATGGGCTGGTGAATCATCACCCGGCTGTGAGTGAGTGCCGAACGCTTTCCGGCAGTACCTGCTGCCAGAAGTACAGCACCCATGGAGGCTGCCATTCCGGTACAGATGGTGGCCACATCACATGATGTGTACTGCATGGTGTCATAGATACCCAATCCGGCATGAACCCCACCCCCCGGTGTATTGAAATAGACCTGGATATCCTTGGAGGGATCGGCAGAATCCAGATAGAGCAGCTGGGCCTGGATGATATTGGCCACATAATCGTCGATGGGTGCACCCAGGAAGATGATCCTGTCCATCATCAGCCTCGAAAATACATCCATGGAGGCCACATTCAGCTGTCGCTCCTCGATAATGGTTGGGGAAATATAACTTGCATTGTATTGTGAAGTAAACTGATGGAGCGTCATGCTGTTGATGCCCATATGCTTTGTGGCAAACTTCTTAAAATCATCCTGCTGGTTCATAGAATCTCTTTTTGCAATTATTCGTACAATTTACGGAACTTCTCCGAACTGACCTCTTTATCATTGACCGTAACGGTGGATTTAATGTATGCGATGAGCTTCTCCTCACCCTTCTGATCATAGATTTTCCGGGCCTCCTCGGGTTTTGACATCATCTCTTTGGCATAGTTCTCCAGGTAATCGTCCGGAACATTGGAGATCCCGTACTGCATGTACTGGCTCAGGGCCATTCCTTTAGCCATCTCCATCGCCTCTTCTTCCGACACCGTGATCTCCTGCTGCTTCAACAGCTGCTCTTTGATCAGTTGCCAGCGAAAATCATCCTCATATTTACCAAAATCCTCATTCACCTGCTCTTCGGTAATATTCTCATTGGCCTCCACCATCCACCGTTTCAGAAACTCCACGGGAAGATCGATCTTTGCCTTTTTAATCATGGCCTCGCGGGAATCGACCATGAACCTGTATTCGCTCTCACGTTCATAGCTTGCCGATATCTCCTCTCTGATGCGCTCCCTGAACTCCTCTTCTGTCTTCACAGCTCCCTCACCGTAGACCTTGTCGAAGAGCTCCTGGCCTATTACGGCCTTTTCGAACATCATCACTTCACCTATCTTACACTTAAAGGTTCCCTCAAGCATGGCCACCTCCTCCTTATCAATGCGAAGCATGGAGGCCACTTCGGTGTCGTTGGGGTAGGCCTTCTTCACATCAAATACCACCTCATCACCCGCTTTTGCCCCGCTAAACAGCACTTTCTGATCGTCATCCTTCATCATGTCCAGCGACATGGAGACATTATCAACAGTGATCCCGTTTTCCACCTCGTTTCCATCTTTGTCTGTCTTTACCAGGGAACCCTTGATCAGCTCATCACTCCCTGCTTTGTCAACAGGAGTGAACTCGCCGTGGCGTCCGAGCAGTGAATCTGCATGTTCATCCTCCTGCTTCTTGTCCACCTTAATCTTATAGTAAGGGACCTTATCTTTTGCTGTCACCTCCAGGTTCAGCTCCGGAGCCAGTCCCAGGTCAAATTTGAACTCAAAATCGGTATCCTTTTCAAAATCCACCTTCGGTTCTTCATCCTTATGGGGAAGGGGTTCACCAAGAATCTTCACATTCTCTTCCCTCAGGTGGTTAAAGAGTGATTCGGAGACCATCTTGTTGACTTCGTCAACCAGTACAGGGGTATAATACATTTTCTTAATGATCCCCATGGGTACCTTACCTGGCCTGAACCCATCTACCCTGGCTTTTCGCCTGTAATCTTTCAGTACTTCATCTACACGCTGCGCATAATCAGCCTGTTCCACTTTCATGACAAGTACTGCATTCAGCTTATCAGTGTTCTCAATCGTGATGTTCATATCTCAATAAATAAATGTACAAAATTAGAAAAAACCGCAATACAATCGTTATTAACATCCGATGGCATAGCGGTTTAGATCTTTGTACGGATGAAGGGACTCGAACCCCCACTCCCGAAGGAACTAGATCCTAAGTCTAGCGCGTCTACCAATTCCGCCACATCCGCAAAATTTCCCGCAAACGTACACAAAGTTTAACTTGAAAACAAGTTGAGCCGCTGCGCTCTCACATATTTTTCAAATATGTTCGGTTATTATTGATTACAATTTATTGACCTCATAAAAAACTTTATGGGTATGTGAGGGGTGGGTTATCTCAGTTCGAAGTTCTGACCCAGGTATACCTTTCTTACCTGTTCGTCCTCTGCCAGCTCACTGGCTGTCCCGGCCTTCAGAATGGTTCCTTCAAACATCAGGTAGGCACGGTCGGTGATGGCCAGTGTTTCGTGCACATTGTGGTCGGTAATCAGGATCCCGATGTTTTTCTCCTTCAGTTTTGAAACAATCTCCTGGATGTCCTCAACAGCAATGGGATCCACACCTGCAAAAGGTTCATCCAGCAGAATGAAATGGGGATTGAGTGCCAGGGCCCTGGCAATTTCGGTCCGCCGCCGTTCGCCGCCAGACAGCTGGATCCCGAAGCTTTTCCTGATCTTCAAAAGACCAAACTCGGCAAGCAGCGACTCGACCCTGTCACGCTGATCGCTCCTGGAGAGGTCGGACATTTCCAGAACCGCACGGATGTTGTCCTCAACGCTCAACTTCCTGAAAACCGAAGCCTCCTGTGCAAGATAACCAATACCCATGCGTGCCCGTTTATAAACCGGTTCCCGGGTAATATCCCGGTCATCAAGCATGATTCTTCCTTCATAGGGGTTAATAAGCCCTACGATCATATAGAATGTGGTGGTCTTACCGGCTCCGTTGGGCCCAAGCAGACCAACAATCTCTCCCTGTTGCACATCGACTGAGACCCGGTCAACAACCTTCCGGTTCTTATATTTTTTTACAAGCTGGTGTGTATGAAGACGCATAGAAGTGTAAAGATAGAAATTATGCTGATTACTCACTTCGTTCGTAAGCGCTACGCCTCATCGTTGATCGATTCCTGCTGTTTCATGATCCGCCTGCTGATGGATATCCCAATTTCATAAAGGATCATAAGTGGCAGTGCCACCAGTACCTGGCTGAACACATCCGGAGGTGTGATGATGGCCGAGAGGGTAACGATCAGGATGATGGAGTGCCTGCGGTATCTCTTCAGGAATGTGGGCGTAACAAGTCCCACCTTACTGAGGAAATAGACAAGAATGGGTAACTGGAACACAATACCTGCTGCCAGAACAACCGAGGTAATGGTCTGCACATAAGAGCGCAGGGTCGGAGCACTGATCACACTTTCACTCACCCTGTAATTACCAAGGAAGTTGACAGAGAGGGGTGCAATGATAAAAAAGCCGAAAGCGACACCCAGTGTGAAGAGCAGTGATGTATAAAAAACCGCTCCGCTGGCAGATCTTTTCTCCTTATCATAGAGTGCAGGTACAATAAACCTCCAGAATTCCCAGAATATATAGGGGAAAGCGACAACAATTCCCGCAACCAGCGACACAATGATGTGCATGGAGAATTGTTCAGCCATCTTTACAGTCTGCAGGGTAAAGGGATCCTGGTTTATGCATATCCTTTTCAGTCCGATTATCTCTCCAAGCTGACACAACCACCGGTTGGTGGGGAACTCCGGCTCTTTTGGGGCCAGGATAATCTTATCAAAAACGATCTCCTTAAAGATAAATGCCGCCAGGGCAAAAATGAATACTGCTGCAATGGAACGAAGCAGGTGCCAGCGCATCACCTCAAGGTGATCAAGAAAAGACATTTCGGACTCTTGCTTTTTTGCCATCAGGATCTATGAATTTTCGGATGTGCAAATTAACAAAAAAACTTACCCGCTTGAAAGAGAAATCAAAAACTACTATCTTTAGTTCTCAACGGGATCGTTGGAGAGATGATCATGGTGAACTACGGAAAGATATTACATGAGAACCTGAAGAAATACTTTGGCTTTGACAGCTTTAAGGGTAACCAGGAGGAGGTCATTACCAATGTTCTGAAAGGCAATGACACATTTGTACTGATGCCCACCGGAGGAGGCAAATCGCTTTGCTACCAGCTACCGGCGTTGATCAATGAGGGTACGGCCATTGTCATCTCACCACTCATTGCCCTGATGAAAAACCAGGTGGATGCCATGAGGAGTTTCAGCCTGGATGATGGTGTGGCGCATTTTCTCAACTCTTCACTGACAAAAAATGCCATTGCACGGGTAAAAAAAGATGTACTTGACCGGCGGACACGCCTGCTCTACGTGGCTCCTGAGAGTCTGACCAAGGAAGAAAACATTGAATTTCTGAAACAGGTGAACATCTCGTTCTATGCCATTGACGAGGCCCACTGCATCTCCGAATGGGGACACGATTTCAGGCCTGAATACAGGCGGATCCGACCCATTATCAATAAGATCGGAACCGCTCCACTGATTGCCCTCACAGCCACAGCCACACCCAAAGTGCAGCACGACATCCAGAAAAACCTGGATATGCTTGAAGCCAATATCTATAAATCTTCATTCCGCCGTCACAACCTCTATTATGAGATCAGGCCGAAAGTACAGGCCACAAAAGAGATTATCAAGTTTATACTGGCAAACCAGGGCAAATCGGGTATCATCTACTGTCTCTCCCGCAAAAAGGTGGAACAACTGGCAGAAACACTGAAGGTAAATGGGATCAAAGCACTTCCATACCATGCCGGGATGGATGCCATTACCCGCTCCTCCAACCAGGATCAGTTCCTGATGGAGGAGGTTGATGTGATCGTGGCCACAATTGCTTTCGGGATGGGCATCGACAAACCCGATGTGAGGTTTGTGATCCACTATGACATCCCAAAAAGCCTTGAGGGCTACTACCAGGAGACCGGAAGAGCCGGCAGGGATGGAGGTGAGGGAAAATGCATCGCTTTTTACAGCTACAAGGATATCCAGAAGCTGGAGAAATTCATGCAGGGGAAACCTGTGGCTGAACAGGAGATTGGCAAACAGCTGTTGCTGGAGACAGTTGCTTATGCCGAATCGGCGGTTTGCCGTCCCAAACTTCTGCTCAATTACTTTGGGGAGGTCATGAAGGAGGGATGTGACAACTGTGACAATTGCTTGCATCCCAAGGAGAAGTTTGAAGGAAAGGAGCACGTGGTATTAGGCCTGCAGGCTGTTCTGGGGGTAAAAGAGAAATTCAAATCCGAGCACATCGCTCATGTTCTCTCGGGTGTTGCAAACAGTGCAGTAAAGACCTACAGGCATCACCATTCAGAATTCTTTGGTGCCGGGAAAGAGAAGGATATAAAATTCTGGAATGCAGTGCTCAGGCAGGCCCTGGTGGCCGGGTTTATCACAAAAGATATTGAGAATTATGGTTTGCTAAAGCTAACCGATGCAGGTCATGGGTATCTGAAGAAGCCCTATTCGATGATGCTGACAAAGGATCATGATTTTGACATCTCCCCGGAAGAAGCCGGCGTTTCCGGTGGTAGCGGAACCAGTGCCGTGGATGAAGAGTTGCTTCATGTCCTGAAGGACCTGCGTAAGAAGATGGCCAGGAAGAGAAACCTGCCTCCTTTTGTGATCTTCCAGGACCCTTCACTGGAGGACATGGCCATTCAGTACCCGGTAAAGGTGGAGGAACTCCAGAATATTGTGGGTGTGGGCGCAGGAAAAGCCAGGAAATTCGGGAAAGAATTTGTGGAGATTATTAAGGAGTATGTGGATGAGAAAGAGATCCTCCGGCCACAGGACATGGTGGTTAAATCGGTGGTCAATAAATCGGGTGTCAAGGTGTACATCATCCAGAGCATTGACCGGAAGCTCTCCCTTGAGGATATTGCCCACGCCAAGAGCATGACACTTATCGAACTTATTGATGAAATTGAAGCCATTGTTCATTCCGGGACCAAATTAAATATCGATTATTACCTGGACGAGACCATGGATGATGATAAACTGGATGAAATATTTGAGTACTTTCGTGAAGCGGAGACCGAGTCTGTAGATGAGGCCCTTGCCGAACTTGGCGAGGAGTACTTCACCGAAGAGGAGATCCGTCTGGTCCGTATTAAATTCTTCTCCGAGCTGGCCAACTGATATGAACGAAATACTCGCTATCCGGGGTTTATCAAAATCCTACAAACAGGTCAAAGCCATACAAAACCTGAACCTGGAAATCTCAGATGGACAGGCCTATGGCATCCTTGGGCCCAACGGAAGCGGGAAGACCACCACCCTGTCGATCGTCACAGGGATTCTCCGCCAGGACAACGGTACATTCAGCTGGTTTGGGGAGCCGCCCCGGCCCGGCCAAAGACGCTCTATCGGATCACTTATTGAAACACCAAATTTCTATCCCTACCTGAGTCTTGAGAAGAACCTGCGAATCGTTTGTGATATAAAAGGGCTGGACTATTCCGGTATTGACCGGGCCCTGGATTCTTCGAAACTGCTTGAAAGAAAACGGTCCCGGTTCTCCACCATGTCCCTGGGCATGAAGCAGCGGCTGGGACTGGCTGCTGCACTGCTTGGCGACCCCAGGGTGCTGGTGCTGGATGAACCTACCAACGGGCTTGATCCGGAAGGGATCGCCGATGTGAGGGAGGTGGTCATTGACCAGGTGAAACAGGGAAAGACCCTGATCCTGGCCTCACACATCCTCAATGAAGTGGAGAAGATCTGCAACCATGTGGCCATCCTGAAAAAGGGGGAGATGGTTGCCAGCGGCCCGGTGAAAGAGCTGCTCACCGAAGATGAGATCATCGAGGTGGCCAGCCCTGATAACATGAAGCTGAAAGATGCACTTACCGGGAGCAGACTGGTGAGGGAGCTGGAAGAGGAAAACGGATTGCTGGTACTCACCCTGAACAGGGATGTTTCACCTGCCGATATTAACTCCTTTGCATTTTCAAACCAGGTGGTGATTCACCACATGCTGAGCCGGAAACGCAGTCTCGAATCCCAGTTCCTCGAGCTGGTAAAGGAAGAATAGATGGGAATATGCGAAAGTTAATTCATATAGAACAGATCAAGCTGTTCAATTATAATCCCTTCCGGATCACGCTGGGTCTCTACTTCCTGGCTTTTGCGCTTGGAATTATTATCTATCCGGCCATAGACAAGGAGATCCCGGTCATCTCGATCAGCGATCTGTTCAGGTTCCCGGATGTGTGGTTGTTTCTCACATGGATCACAGAGCCGTACAACATCTTGCTTGCACTGATTATCATCATGATCACCACCAAGGAGTTCAGTAACCACACCTTCAAAACGCAGGTGATCTTCGGATTGAGCAGATCCGACCTGTTGCTTCAGAAACTGCTCTCAGTACTGCTCCTGTCGCTGTTTGCCACCCTCCTGGTGGGAAGCACCTCACTCAGCTTTGGGCTGATCTACAGCTACAAACTGACCTTTAAGATCGCCATGGAGAACGCATGGATCCTGGGAACCTATTTCTTATCAGCATTCTCCTACATGACCATGGGGCTCCTGGTGGCCCTGCTGATCAAGAACACAGCATTGTCGCTCCTTGGATTTATTGCACTGAGAACCTTTGTGGACCCGGTATTGTGGCTGATCCTCAGGGATCATGAAATAAAATGGTACCTGCCCTTCCGGACCACCACCCGGCTCACACCAGTACCGAAC
>JBDLIQ010000083.1:0-17291 GCA_039714775.1 Bacteroidota bacterium | reverse complement strand
TCAATGCATTCACCACATCTTCCGGGGTAAATACCTGGTATCCTTCAGGGACATAAGCGGGTTTTTCTTTCAAAAACAGGACTTTGTGAATTTTTTTGCCTTGAAACCATGGAAGGGTTTCGGTTTTTTGGGTAAGGCTGTTGCATACAGAGGGGATGTTTACTGTGCTGCTCCATTTGGCTTCACCAATCAACAAAACGGATCCGTCCATGGAGGCGGAAAGGATATCAATTTCGATCTGTTCTTTTTGTGTATTGCTCCCCCACCACCGTTGTCCTGGTCTGAATGCCTGGTTTGTAAATAGTTTAGGAACAGAAGCCCTGCACAATTCTTCCCACCAGGCAGCGCAGTACTGGCTGAACGCGGGAGTGACCCACTCCCGGTATAGTGATTCGGCCAGCCCCAGGTTAAGGGAGGGTTTCTCGGGGACCACGAAACTGAAATAGAAGTTGATATATGGATCCGCTATGCGGTACAAAGACCGCTTAGAGTTTCTCTGGTTCTCCCCGAAAGGGATTTCCCGCTTGATATAGCCCAGTTCGATCAGCTTATTAAGGGGCCTGTTGAGGTGGGTGGCGGGTTTGCCCATCCGGGAGGCTATTTCCGAAAGGCGCTGCGCCCCTGATGCAATGGTTTCAACCAGTGTAAACATCTGCACCGTGTCCCTGCTGTCATCCAGAAAGAGCCTCAGAGGTTCGTCATGCAGGATGCCATGTGGATCCATGATGTGCTTGATGATCGCTTTTGTCCGTTGTTTCTCCTGCTTTCTGATTTCCCAGTAGCGAGGTATCCCTCCCCAGATGGCGTATTCTTCTACAGCCTCAAGGGCACTGCATTGGAGGCCTTCTTTAAGCCAATAGACGTTCATGGGCATGAGCCTGATGATTTCATCGGCTCTGCCGTAAAGCGGAGCACTGCTGTCCAATACCAGCTGTTGCATCATCTGCTGGGAGGATCCGCTCAGAAGTAGGTGGAAATGCAATGTATCTCTCCGGTCAAACATACCCTGAATCAGGCTTGGTAGCTCGGGGGCGCTTTTTACCAGGTATGGAAATTCATCCAGGATCAGGGCAGGCATTGCCTGCCTGTCTTTGAGGCTGATCCCAGAAATCCTTTCGTTGAAGGTGTTCAGACAGCTTTCCCAATCCGGATAGATTACCGCATCAAAACCGGGTATCATTTTTGCCACAGCCCGTGCAAGAGCAGCGATCTGCAAAGAGCTTTCACGTTGATTGGCTGTAAAATAGATATCGTTCTTTTTCCGGATCTGTTGTATTATACGGGTTTTTCCAAGTCTGCGCCTGCCATAAAGTACTACCAGTCTGCTTTCATTGTAAGCCAGCGCTTGTTTGATCCTTCCGGTTTCTGCTTGTCTGTCCAGAAATTCCATCTGTAATAATTATGCAGTACAAACATAATGTTTTACAAGCATAATAGCAAGTGGTATAAATGCGAAATTCAAACTCTCCGTCACCTGCAGGCAAAGTATAACGGGAATATCTCGGCCACGGTCTGGAGCAAGGAAATCGGTGCTTTGGACACATTGAAAGGCTATGTATTTAGCTATGATACAATAAACCGGATCACTGCGGCTGATTTTAAGATCACCTCCGGAAGTGTCTGGTCCGATCCAAATAACTATGGAACAAGCTATTCGTATGATCTAAACGGGAATATTAAAACGCTTTCACGTAACAACGGCTCGGGAACAACCATAGACAACCTGACATATGAGCACTATAGTGGTAATCAATTGAATTATATTAATGATGGAGGTACATCGGCCGGGGTATATAACCAAAATCCTATCGGAACTGATTACATATATGATGACAACGGGAACATGGTGTGGGATAAGAATAAGAAGCTGAAAGTGGCATACAACTACCTGAACCTGCCAGAAAAAGTAAGGGAAGAAAATGGAACAGGCGATGAATTGTATTATCTTTATGATGCTGCTGGTACAAAATGGATGAAAACAAACGACCAGGGAAGTTCTTTGATAAAAACCATGTATGCAGGGAGCTTTGTATATGAGGATACCGACAATGATGCTGAGGATGACTTTGGACTGGACTACATCCTGCACCCCGAAGGAGTGATCGAGGTCACAGGTTCCACTCTGGATGGCTATAACTATCATTTGAAAGACCACCTGGGCAATACCAGGGTGGTGTTCAACGAGGCAGGAACCGCCACACAAAAGACCGATTACTATCCCTTTGGGATGAGGTTCTCTGACACACAGGGCGGTAGTAACAAGTACCTATACAATGGAAAAGAACTTCAGGATGAGCAACTCGGCGGAATCAACCTGGACTGCTATGACTATGGAGCTCGGTTCTATGACCCGGCCCTAGGACGGTTCCATACCCAGGATAGGTTCGCTGAAAAGTACTTGAGTTACTCTCCTTATCAGTATGCAGCGAATAATCCAACACTTTTCATTGACGTTAACGGAGATAGTCTATGGATACATACTGGTTTCAGGAAACTTCTATACGAAGATGGAAAATTGACCACAAAAAAGGGCAAGGATGTAACTCATAAGGCTTACCGAAAGAATGGGAAAGCTAGAGGGTCTTTCGTAGGCCAAGCTGTTTCTGCATTAGGTGATATTAGTGGAACTGATGCAGGATCTAGTATGGTTTCTGCTTTACAATCTTCGGAATTCAATTTTACAATAGAACAATCAGGAATGAGCAGGTTTGATCCAGACAATGAAAACAATGCGTCTGCAATTATGAATCTTGATCCTGCAAATAAGCATCAATTTCAGAAAGGTGATTTATGGATAGAAGGTATGTCATTTAATAATATTGGTTCGGGTGGCACTATTTACTGGAACCCAGCATCAGAAGGAGTGTCAGGAGAAGGCTCATCTCTTACTTTAGGTCATGAGATGTTCCACGGGTGGGACTCTGAAAGAGGAATATTAGATAGGCGTTATGGTTTTGGTTCTGGTTCCATTTTAGGAGAAGAGGCTTGTGAAGTGCGAGCTGTCTATAATACGAATTTAATAAGACAGCAAATGGGGCTGAGTAATCTGAGGACACATTATTCAAATCCCGGAATTTCATTATTGAAAAATGGCAATCCGATTAATGTACAAAGGCATATATCAAAGGGAATGTACCTTCGTTTTCATGGTTTTGATCCGTATAACACGCTTTAATCATGACTGTTAAAAGAAGCATATTGATAGTATTAGCGTGCATATTTCAGCTTGCTAATACACAAGCGCAAGAAAAAGATGCAAAGGAATTTATTTCTTCCCTTTTTTTTGATTTATCTATAGATGGTTCTCTAAATCAAAACAGTAAGGAGATTGAATCAAATGGATTATTGACAATAAAGGATGTGGATCAACATGAAAAGAATGAGCACTTCACGGTATTAAAAGCCGCGAGCTTTAATGAGAATCCCAAAATTGAGTACGAAGGATATCAAAATGAGTTCATTTTAATTGAGCGTCAAACAGATGGCCAGAAAGTCAAGGAGATTTCATTGATACTCAACTATATGGCTGAGAATAAGAGAGATTACAAAAAACAATATAAAGCAATATATAGGAAGGTTAAGCCGTATTTTTCTATCATCGACAGGGATAAACAAGTCTTGAGCTTTGTTAATCAAGAGATTATTGCTTTCAGTAATGATATAAAAGAGTTACCAATACTGATCACATTAAAAGAAACCCTAGTTCAGATTGATGATCCCAAGAGTTCTATATTCTCAATTATCGTTACATACCAATCTGTCATAGAATAGTTTAGATTAATACAAATAGTAAATTATTAATCCTAGGAAGCCAGATCAATAGCACTTGACAGAGTATCTTTCATTTTCTTTTTGGCCACCAATGCATCCAGAATGGAATAGAAGGCCTGCTTCTCTTTGTCATCCAGCTTTTCAATAATGGTGAGCTTCTCGATTAGCGCAGCAAATCCCAAAGTAAAATTGGAATATGGTGTTTCAATATTGCAACATGAAGGGTTTACAGTCCCTGTGCTATTTTGGAATAGATTTTATATTACAGATCGATCAACTGATGAAAGTAATTGACAAATCCATAGTGGGATTTTAAGATATTTCTTCTGATCGTTTCCGGGTTTAACATATTTCACATGGTTCTTTGGCATTTTGTTGTAGTCTTGTCTGCTTGGCTTCCTGGATTTGCTGGTTCCATTGATTTTTAGGCAAAGGGGTTCCTGTTAACGCTTCATGTGGGGTTAAACCTTTCAGGGAGTGATGGGGCCGTTCATATTGATAATCAGGAATGATCCAGTTCAGCAGTTTTCTTAATTCATGAATGTCCCTGAAGTCATGTTTGAAGAGATAGTGGTATTTGATGATCTTGTTTTGGGCTTCAACCATGGAGTTTGAGAATTTGATGTCTTGTCCGGCAATGAGTTTTTGAACGGTAACCTCTTCGGAGTTAATATAGTCATCCACGATGTTGTTATTGTTTTCGACTCCACCGTCAACGATAAGTCTGACATCCTCCCGGGGAACCATTATATACTGCTCATAGGCCTGCTTAATGCTTTGCATGCGGATTTCGGCAGATACCTTCTCAGATACCTGATAATTCAGGATGAAGCGGGAGAAGTTATCCATCAGTAGATAGACATAATACTTCATCCCGTTGAGACATTTTACAACTGTAATATCGGCATGCCAGATCTGGTGTGGGCGGTTGGCCCGGATCCCGGTTTCATACTTTGGTTTCTTTGGAACCCGTGGCCGGTCCCAGCCCAGTTTATTGATGTAGTTGTACCAGGTAGCTAATGAAGCATTCACAATATTATTTCTCAGGGCATAGTATGCGATGGAATTGACTGGCCAGTATCGGAATCGCTGATCGGTCAGCATTTTCTTCAAAAGGTTCACCTCATTCTGAGTCAGTTGATTTGCATAGATTCTTCTGCATAGTTGAAAGGGAGAGGAGGGGCATTTTTTGAGCACCTGGTTTTTCCAATGATAGAAGACAGAGGAGGAAATATTGAAGATCCGGAGGACGAATTTCAGGTTGATGTTTTTACGATATCTTAGAATTGCCTGGATGAATCTCTCTTTGTTTTCACTAATGGTTTTTTGTAGTTGAGAAGATCTTCTGAGTATTGAGGAGAATGTAGTTGCCAATTTCAGATAGGTTCTGATTACTGTTGCAGATTCTCTCCTTTCCAGAAACTGTTCAAGAAGATCGGTTTTGGAGAGTTCAGAACCGAGATATTTATCATCTTCTTCTTTTCGCCATCTCCATATTGTGGATCTGTCAATACTTGAAGCGTATTCTTGTGGGAGTTTTCCTCGTTTGGCAAGCTGTTTTATGCTGGTATGATAGGAGTTGTATTGTTTCAATTGGCTATGGACTTTATCTATATATCCAGATTAATGGAAGAGGTAGCCTATTGAAATTGAAGATTTTGATAAAAGGACAGTATAAACAAGATATTGAACCGTTTATCAACTAAGTCCAGAAAGGGTGTAGTTATTAAGAAAATGCTTTGGAATCAACTGCCGAATATTCCTCAGTTGTCCAGTTTGAGGGAAGCAGAAAAGTGTAATATCACTTCCCCGATGTAACCCGCTCCAGGAAATCCAGCGCCCTCTTAAGCACCCTGAAGTAGAGCATCAGGTAGAGGCCGAAGGTCATGATCCAGATCACCATGATGTTGACCCAGAGGGTGTCGACAAAGACCCCGGCGATCATCTTTTGGGGTGCATAGAAGTGGGCCTTGATAAATGGATGGGTGGGATCCTGGTAGATGGGATCGCGCTTCTGGATCATATCCCCCTTTTTCTTGTACTCGGTGAACATGGTAAATGATTTGCTGTTGGTAACAAATTCATTCAGCCGTTCGTTGGTATGGGTGCGGCGCAGGGTGTTCAGCTCATCCCGGTCGAACCCTTTGGTGATGGCGTCGATCTCACTTTTTGCTGTTTTGAACATCCCGCGATAGAATTTCTGCAGGGTCTGCAGGTACTCCCTGGTTTTATCCAGGATCTCCTGATTCATCTGACCGGGATGGAGCTGCTTCGTATCCAGATGGTATGTGGGTGTGTTCTCATGGTAGCTGCTCAGGATCATGCGCTCTTTAAACTCATCTTTGATCTCGCTTCGCAGCACCTTCAGGTTGTATTTCAGATCTTCTGCATTGTCGGGCTCTCCCAGGTGGCGTTCAATGTTGTCGATCTTATTCAAGAGCGGGGTGATCAGGGCGTTGGCCTTCAGGTTTCCGATGCTTTGCAGTTTCTTTGCATCGTAATAGTGCTTTTCGTAATCGTTGTTCATGTACTGGTAGGTGGCGAGCCCTTCATAGGCCCAGCGTGCTGTAATAACCTCACCATACAGGGGGATTCGTTTAAGGGAGGAGATCTGGGGGTTCAGCTCCTCATATTTCACAATGATCCCGCTGAGGATGATCTGTGGGATCACCAGGATGGGGATGAGGATGTAGATCGTAACCACCGTTTTGAAACTGTCAGAGATCAGCAGTCCCATCATGTTGGCAGCGGTCCACGCGGAGAAGAGTACAAGCCAGTATTCGAAATAGAATCCCTTTATTCCCATGATGCTGTTTCCAACCAGCACAAAGGTAAGCGCCTGGATGGCGGAGATCATGAACTGCACAGCCACCTTTGATGTCAGGTAACCCGACCAGCTGAGGTTCAAAAAAGCCTCTCTTTTAAGAATCTTCCTGTCCTTGATGATCTCTTCGGCACTCACGGTCAGACCCATGAATATGCCCACGATTACCGACATAAAGATATAGACCGGCATGTTCATGTTCTCGGTAAGGGTGTACCCGAACTTATTGGATACATCCAGGTCGAAATACCTTACAATAAAGGCCAGTATAAATGCCAGCAGGGGTGCCTCCCCGAAGTTGATGGCAAGGTACTGAACGTCGTTTAGCTTCTTCAGGATGTCCCGTTTGATAAAGACCCCGAACTGCTTCACTCTTCCGGGGATCTTGAATGAGATTCCGGGCAGCTCATCTCTGCCGGCCGATGCCTTCTCTGCCTCTTTGTACTGCTCCCTGAAGTGCTCGCTCCACTCGGTAGGGGAGATCCTGCGGGTGTGGGTCAGCTTTCCGAACTCGTCCAGCACGCTGGTCTCCACAATATTAAATACCTGCTCCGGGTTTACGTTACCACAGGTGGGGCATTCACTTTCGTTCCAGTCAGCTGCCTGAACCCTCGACTTGAAATACTCGATGGAGTCGATGGGATTGCCGTTGTAGATCAGGTAACCGCCGGTATCGAGGATCAGCAGCCGGTCAAACATCTTAAAGATATCGGACGAGGGCTGGTGGATCACCACAAAGACCAGTTTTCCTTTGAATGTAAGCTCCTTCAGCAGGTCAAGGATGTTCTCGCTGTCCCGGCTCGAAAGGCCCGAAGTGGGTTCGTCCAGGAAGAGGACCGCCGGTTCGCGGATCAGCTCCAGGGCGATGTTGAGCCGTTTCCGCTGTCCGCCGCTGATCTTTTTATTAAGTGGGGAGCCCACCTGGATCTTCCTGATCTCAAACAACCCCAGGTTTTTAAGTACCCTGTGCACGGTCTCCACCAGCTGCTCTTCACTGTAGTTGTCAAAGCAGAGCCGCGCATTGTAATAGAGGTTCTGGTAAACGGTGAGCTCCTCGATCAGCAGGTCATCCTGGGAGACAAATCCGATGATACCCTCTGTACCGGGGTCGCCGCTGTGGATGTCGATTCCGTTGATCAGCACCTTCCCTTTGGTGGGTTTGCTTACACCGTTCAGTACATTGAGCAGGGTCGATTTTCCGGCCCCGCTGGCTCCCATGATTCCCACCATGCGCCCCGATTGCTCTGTAAAACCTACATCATGAAGACCGATGGCCCCGCTCCTGAACTGATAGGTGATGTGGTTGGCCTCAAAGACGATCTTTGATTTGACGTTGTCGCCTACGAAGAGGGAGACCACATCACTGAAATAGACCGTTTTGATCTGCTGATTCCGCAGGGAGGCTCCCGTATTGAACGGGTAGGACTTCAGGGGCTCCAGCATATGTCCGTTCAGATAGAGTTCGCCTTTCCCGGCATATTTCAGGAAATAGAGGTTGGTGGACTGCACCTGGATAAACCGAATCTCTCCCGACAGATCTTTCCTGTAGAGATGTTTGGCTTCTATGTTGGGTGTATCCTCTTTTTTGTTATCAACAACCAGGAAGTGTGGATTGTCATCCAGGTCACCATCGGTAAGGACAAAGTCCCTGGCCAGGTTGTAATCTTCATCCGGAATATTAAATGTATCAGCCACGGTGGAGACAAATTCCATCTCCTGCTGAGTGGCACCCTCTTTTTCGGATTTGACGAATTCCAGCAACTGAAAAAGTACCACTACTCTTTGTGACAGTTTCAGCTCCCTGTTTATCTGAGTACAGATCTTCAGTACCCGGACGGAACGTTTTGCAAGCAGCCGCTCTTTCTTTACCACTTTGGCATCCTCCTCCATCACCTGGCTAAAATAACCATCGAACACATCCAGGTAAACGCTAACCAGCTCCTGGTTCAACTGCCTGTTCAGAAATGATTCAACGATAAGTCTTCGTTCTGCAGCATTGCTTTCCGGGCGCGAAATAATGGCGAAAAGCTGCATCAGGGCCTTCAGGATCTGTTCACTCATGGCATCTGCAATTTAGATCAACATCCCAAGGTAGTAAAATATTGGATCAGAGCCAGAGGTTGATGACAAGGAAAAGCAGGGGGACGAACACACCGATGGCCAGCAGTATACCCCCGGTGCCGCTGATCCCCTTTTTTCCGCGGACCATGTAGATGCCCGTTCCGGCCAGCAGCACCAGCGAGAATGCAAAGAGGTCGGAGAACCAGGTCCACAGCCTCTTTGGCTTGTTGTAGTGAAGGTAATTCACCTCGCGAAAAAAGGGACGGTGCCGTACCTTTGTAACAAGGGCCTCCCCGGCAGCAAGGTCCACCTCAATGTGACCTCCCTTCAGGTAGATCATCAGGTGAAGACTGTCGGGAAAGAAATACTGCTTAAAGCTGTGCCGCTCTCCGGTTATCTCCAGGATCTCCTCCACCTCTGTCCGGCCCACAGCATCCTTGTGGAGCGGGCCGGGTAGGTAGTAGGATTCGGACCGGGAGATGATATCTGCATTCCAGTGGCGTGCTGCCCCATGGTTGAGCGCGATGCCGGAAATGCCATACACCAGGGCCATTCCAAAAAACAGGAATCCCGTCTCCCGGTGAAGCCACCGGTTCCACTTTCTCCAATTCATGAATGCTACTCGGTAGTCTCTTCAGCAGTCTCCTTGAAATCGACCGCTTCAACAAAGACTTCGGCTTTTTCAGCCTCGGTATGTGACATTTCCGTTTCGTGATGCTCCTTCGAATCATGGTCCTCAACGTGTGCTTCAGCCTCCTGTGGGTTCAGTACCTTTACAGTGCCCTTGATAGCTATTGAAGAGCCCTCAAGATCCATCGGAAATTCATCAATGTCTCCGGCAGGTACGATCCTGATCTGGGTCTCTCCATCTGCTCCCAGAACGAAACACTTCTGTCCGCCATGCTTGCAGACATGTGTCACCATTCCGGTAATGGCCACCATCTTCTCTTCATATTCGGCCGGATTGCTCACCAACTCCTCGATGGTCGTTGAAATAATCTCTACTGCTTCCCCGCTTTGCGACGCAGCTTCTTTCTTTGCAGAGAGGTTGCAGCCGCCCACCAGGATTGCCAGCAGAACCCCCAATACGATTCTTTGCATAATGTATAGATTAAATGAAGGGGCTAAAATAGGAAATTTTACCTGATCTGCAACAGGTTAACCTGTGAATAGGGCAGGTTAAGGTTTGAAACTCTTAAGACAGGCATTAAGTTCGTCATATATTTCAAACACATGATGGAGCTGGAGCAGTTTAAAAAGCTCCATCACTTCGCTGCGCACATTGCAGATCTTGAACTGACCATAATTATTGCTGGCTGCTTTTAAAGCGGAAAGAAAAGCTCCGAAACCAGAGCTGTCGATAAAAGAGATGTTGTTCAGATCAAAAGCCAGGTTTACATTGGGCTTGTTGTAAAACTCAACCAGCTCCTCTTTCACAGGTTCTGCAATGGGAGCGTTGAACCGGTCCGTATCCTTCAGGCTCACAACAGTGATATGGTCAATATTTTTGATTTCCAGCATGGTCAGGTCAGGTTAGGTATTGTTCCAGCTCTTCCAATGCAAGCTTGCAATTTGCGATGAATTCATCAACCATTCCCCCGTAATTCTCCACATCTTTTTTTTCATTGGCAAGAATCTCAAGCTCCTTTAACAGATCGGCTACCTGGCTCATCCCCATCACAGCCACCGAGGATTTCGCTTTGTGGGCCAACTTGGAAATAGCGTCATAATCCCGGTTATGAAGCAATTGCGGCATCAGTGTGCTGTATTCATCAACCTGTTCCCTGAACAGATTGATCATCTCTGAAATAAATCCGGCATCATCGCCGGACATGGTTTTTAGATAATTCAGATCAGTGATCATGATGGTAGGTTGAAAACTTCTTTAAACCACTAAATTAATTTAATTTATTTTTAGAAATAGAAACCTTCCGGGTTTTTTGAATATTTAAAGAAAACCGAGTGATACGAACCATTGCAATTATTCTGGCCGGAGTCCTCTGCATGCAGGTGGCTTCAGCCCAGATCTCATTCTCAGAGAAGCGAAAGCGCGATAAAGCACTGCATGAAGGAGTCTCCCTTATCCTTTTGGAAGAGCTCGAGATGGCCAGTGTAAAACTGACCGAGTGCCTGGACATTGACAGCACTTTTGCTCCTGCCTACCTGCAGAGGGGGCGGATCATGATCGAGTGGGGTTCCATGTCGAGTGCAATCAACGACCTTGATCAGGCCATCCGTTATGACCCGGACCTGGGAGAGGCCTGCTTCTACAAAGGATACCTTCTGTTTGACAGAGATTCGACGGGGGAAGATGCAAAGCTGTTCGACCAGGCCATCTCTGCCGGATTCCAAGATCCCTATGCCTATTATTACAGGGGACTGACCCGGATCAGGGATGGAAAGGATGGAATGGCTGTGAGCGATTTCAGCGAAGCCATCGATCTGAAAACCGATTTTGCACTGGCATACCATGAACGGGCCGGTTTGAAGCGAAGGTTGGGAGATCTCCAGGGGGCGCATTTTGATTACAGAGTCGCCATTGAGTATATGCCCCTCTTTCCTCTTGCTTATAATAACATGGGTTCGGTAAAGATCATGCTGGGTGATTATGATGGGGCTATTGAGGATTATAGTGTGGCATTGGAGCAGGATTCCGGATTGGCACTGGCCTTTAACAACCGGGGGTATGCCCACTATTTTTTGGGGGACCTGGAAGCGGCCCTGGATGATTTTGATGCTGCCATTGTTCTGGAGAAGGGATTTGCCGAGGCCAGTCTGAATAAATCTTCGGTTCTGGCCAGGCAAAACATGACCGAGCCCGCGCTGAGCCTGCTTGATGAGGCGATCATTGAAGATCCGGAAACAGGGCTTCTCTATCTGAACCGGGGACTGGTGAGGGAATTGACGGGAGATCTGACAGGGGCTTGCGAAGACTGGACCCGGGCAGTGGAGCTGGGCGCAAAAGAGGCTGAAGCTTATATAAAGGAGTGTAATGATTAAGGCTAAGGTGCATATGACAACAAGATGGATCCAGGTGATCATCATGATATTCCTGGCAGAGGGTTCCCTCTTTTCCCAGGAGGATGTGAAGATCAAAAAGAGTGAATTCAGAACAGGAATTGATATCGGATTCAAGGAGGCCTGGAAGAGCATCAGGGAGGCAGATAATTACTACAAAGAGGGTATAGGCACCTACGACCTGGCCAGGGACCTCTACCTGTTTGCCAATCAGTACAATGCCGACAACGCTGCATTGAACTATAAAATAGGTGTCTGCTACCTCTATACGGACGACAAGTATCAGGCCATCGATTACCTGCTCCAGGCCTACAATCAGGATGAAGAGGTAAGTTCGGATATCAACCTGTTGCTGGGACAGGCTTATCATCTGGTGCTGGAATTTGAACATGCTGCCAGCCATTATAAAGCACACAGGAAGGGACTTGAAAAAGATGACCTGACGGAATACACTGATGTGATGACCAAGCGCCTGGCTGAGTGTCAGTATGGCCGGGACCTTTCACAGGAGCCGGTCAGGGTGATCATCCAGAACCTTGGAGATGGAGTAAACTCGAAATATGATGATTACAATCCCATTTTCGCCTTTGGGGATACCACACTCTATTTTACCTCCCGCAGGCCATATGAAAAGGCAAAACGGAACCCCATTGACAATAAGTACAATGAAGATATCTACCACGTACAGGCTTCAGGATCGGGTTTTGGCAGGGCGCAAAGGTTGGAGAAACCTTTTAGCTCAAAAAACAACGATGCACTGGTGGGAATCTCTGCCGACGGTAACAAGATGATTATCTACCGGGGACATGTGGATAACGGGGATATCGAGGTCTCCGAATTCAACCCCAAAAAGGGAAAGTGGTCCAAACCCAAAGGGGTGGCTAATAAGCTGGTGAGCAAAGAGGGGGAAACCTCAGCCAGCTTCTCATCAGATGGCCAGGAGCTGTTCTTTGTTTCCGGCAACAGGAAGTTGACAACGGGGGGGAAAGACATCCTGGTGTCAAAAAGAGACAAGAGAGGAAATTGGGAGGATCCCCGCAACATCGGGGGTGTGATCAATACCATGTATGACGAAGAGGGCGTATTTATCACAGCCGATGGCGGTACCCTCTATTTTGCCTCCCAGGGACATAACAGCATGGGTGGATTTGATATTTTCCGTTCCGAAAGGCAGGAGAACGGTGGATGGTCCACTCCTGAAAACCTGGGGTTTCCTATCAACACCCCCGACGATGAGCTGTTTTACATTACCGACCAATCGGGTCAGGCCGGGTACTATTCTGCCATCAGGGAGGGCGGAATGGGGACAAAGGACATCTACAAGGTGGTATTTCTCGGTTCCGAGAAGGAGCTTCTTACTGCCATGCGCGACCGGCTTGTAGCTGGTCCCGGGGAGGGAAAGAGCGGATTTCTTACCATGCCGGAACTGCCTGTACTGGATACAACCATCGTGGTGACAGGACGTGTGCTTGATACAGTCGGGGGTGAAGAGCCTGTTGTGGCAAAGCTTACCTACTTTGATCCGGAAGGTGCCCGGGCAGAGATCAGTGCCATGTCGAATGATTCAGGTGTATACACAGTGCGGTTGCCCGAGCCCACCATCTACGGAGTGGAGATCAATGCGACGGGTTATCTCTATTTCCTCGATATAGTTGACCTTCTGGGATATACCGGTGAAGAGAGGGTGGTTATCGATTTCTTCCTGCAAAAGATCGAAGTGGGTACCAAGGTGGTCCTTGAGAACATCTATTTCGAGACAGGCAAAGCGGTGTTGAGGCCCGAATCATTTGATGCACTGGACCAGGTATTCAGGTTCCTGGAGAACAATCCTGAGATGAGGCTTGAGATATCAGGACATACCGACAATACAGGATCACTGCGCATCAACCAGAAATTGTCCAGGGAGCGGGCCCATTCCGTGGTGAAATACCTTGTGGAAAGGGGAACTCCGGAGACCATGCTGCTCTATAAAGGGTATGCGGATAGCGAGCCGGTGGCACCCAACGACACCCCGGAGGGCAGGAAGAAGAACCGCAGGGTCGAGTTCAAGGTTCTCTCCAATTAAATCCAGGGCTTTTGCACATAAAGATCTGAAAACGAACTTGAATTTCACGAGCGTATTAACTCTGTCGAGCTCCGCTTTGCTTCGGTCCCCCACAGCTCAGCTGTGAGGGTTAGCAAGCTCGGTTGGCTCCGCTGAGGAGAGTCAATTAACTTTCCCAGAGTAGTTGTTTTTGCGATTTTTGAAAGTCACCATGAGGTGAGTTTTGCACGATGTGGTGACTTTTAAAAAAAACTACCTCCCATTTGCAGACTCTTTATATCGCTAATTAAAAGGCATATAGAGGCATCTTGTAAAAAATGTTAATAGAACAAAGAAGTCACCTAATTGGGAGTAGGTCACCCCTAAGTGACCTTCTGATTTTGCGAAATAGCCCTCCTGGTCGCTCTAATCTCATAAGGGGTTAGTTCCTCGAAGCTCTGAGAGAAGATAGTTTATTTTGTTTTGATACCACGTCAGCTCTGCTGCGAGGAGGTTCATTCCACCGTGGTGGATGGGGTTTAATACCATTTTATTCACCTTGGATAGGAGGTTGCGCTTCAAGACTGTAAAACCGCTCCATGGTAGCCTGCAAGAGTTTAGGAGCTTTAGAATTTATATGCGTCGACCCTGCCAATTAAATCCTGTTGTTTAACAACCTCTTTACATCCCAAAAATGTTACTTTTGTCGGATCATTCCAACACAAGTAAACAGATATTGAAGTGAAGAGAACAGCCTTTTACAATTATCACCTTGAGCATGGTGCGAAAATGGTTCCTTTTGCCGGTTTTGAGATGCCGGTGGAGTATGCAGGGGTGAGAAAGGAGCATCAGAATGTAAGAGAGAATGTGGGTCTCTTTGATGTCTCCCACATGGGAGAGATCTGGATCAAGGGGCCATCTGCATCATCCCTCATACAGAGACTCACCTCCAACGATCTGCAGGAGCTGAAACCGGGGAAGATCCAGTATACCTGCTTTCCTAACGAATCGGGGGGCATTGTGGATGACCTGCTGCTCTATTGTTACGAAGAGGAGAGGTGTCTGCTGGTGGTTAACGCCTCAAACACCGAAAAGGTACACCGGTGGATACTGGACCATAATGACGAGGGGGCTGAAGTGGAAAATGCCTCGGACCAGATCGCACAACTGGCTGTCCAGGGTCCCAATGCCACAGCCCTGCTGCAAAAACTCACAGAGGTTGACCTGTCAGGGATCCCGCACTACCAGTTTGTGACGGCCCCTATGGCTGGTGCAGAAGAGGTAATCATCAGTAATTCGGGCTATACGGGAGCCGGCGGATTTGAATTGTATCTGCACAACGAGGATGCACCCCGGATCTGGGAAAGTCTGTTCGAGGCAGGGAAGGAAGTGGGACTGGAGCCCGCAGGGTTGGCTGCCAGGGATACACTGCGACTGGAGATGGGTTACTGCCTCTATGGCAATGACATTTCCGATTCAACATCTCCCATTGAGGCGGGCCTGGGTTGGATCACCAAGTTTGTAGAGGGCAATGATTTTATTAACCGTCGTGCACTGGAGGTGCAGAAAAAAGAGGGTGTCACAAAGAAGCTGATAGGATTTGAATTGGTGGGCCGGGGAATCCCCAGACAGCACTATCCCATCCTGGATGTTCATGGTAACTCCATCGGGGAGGTTACCTCGGGAACCATGTCACCATCGACCGGCAAAGGAATCGGGATGGGATATGTGGCCGTTGAGCATGCTGCCAGGGGTACGGAGATTCATATCGGGATCAGGAACAAGCAGGTTTCTGCCAGGGTGGTGCGTCCGCCCTTTTATAAACCACCGGCATAAGTCACAGGATATGGACAAGAAGAAGATAGAGGTGTGTTATTCACCAGCACTGTTTCCCTACTATGAAAACAGCGAGGCCATTGTGGTGGTAACAGACATCCTGAGGGCCAGCTCGGCCATTGTTACTGCATTTATGAACGGGGTGGAGCGGATCATTCCCGTGGGAACCCTGGAGGAGGCCAAATCCTACAAAGAGAGGGGATTTATGGTGGCAGCAGAACGGGACGGGATCGTGCGGGATTTTGCCGATTTTGGAAATTCACCCTATAATTTTACACCGGAAAGGGTCAGGGGAAACCAGATTGTTTACAGCACAACCAACGGAACCAATGCCATCCAGCTGGCTTCAAGCGGCAGCCAGGTGCTTATTGGCGCCTACCTGAACCTGACGGCCCTGGCAAGGTATATCCGAAGCGAGCAGAAAGACCTGCTGGTGTTGTGCGCGGGATGGAAGAACAAGTACAACCTGGAGGATACACTTTTTGCGGGGGCGCTGGCCGGACTGGTCCTGGAGGATGATCATTATGAGTCGATCTGTGATGCCACCCATGGTGCCATTGACCTTTATAATACTGCAAAGGGGGATATGATGGGGTACATCGAAAAGGTGGCCCAGCGGCACAGGTTAAAGAAGAACAACCTGGATGATGTGATCGGATATTGCCACGAAACCGACCTGACCGAAATAATTCCTGTTCTCAGGGATAATCAGCTGCTACCACTTAGAGATTTGAGGTAAATCCGATCTGAAATTTGTTAATCGGAAGTTGTACACATTGTTTGGTTGTCAATTGGATTAAATGTAATTTTATCTGTTAATCGAATCACATAGCCATTACCAAACCATAATCTGCTAACGTATTAATACTTAACCGTTTGACTATTTCAAATTCAACTAATCACCATTCACTAATCACCATTCACTAATCACCAATCACCAACTATAATGAAGAAACATAACTTTTCCGCCGGTCCATCCATTCTCTCTCCTTATACAATAGAGCATACGGCCAATGGCATTAAAGACCTGGATAACACAGGACTCTCTGTCATGGAGATCTCCCACAGAAGCAAAGAGTTCATGGCCATCATGGATGAGACCCGGCAGTTGTTCAAAGAGCTGCTCGATATACCGGATGGCTACAGTGTACTGTTGTTGCAGGGAGGAGCCAGCATGCAGTTTTGCATGATTCCCTATAACCTGCTTCAGAATAAGGCAGCCTACCTGGATACTGGTACATGGTCCAACAAGGCCATCAAGGAGGCCAAACTGTTTGGAGAGGTGGATGTGGTGGCCTCTTCAAAGGATACAACCTACTCCTACATTCCGAGGGATTACAAGGTTCCGGCCGGTGCTGACTATTTTCATATCACCACCAACAACACCATCTACGGGACCGAAATCCACAAAGACATGGAGCTGCCTGTCACCCTTGTTGCCGATATGTCCTCTGACATTTTCAGCCGGCCTGTGGATGTTTCAAAATATGGACTTATCTATGGCGGAGCACAGAAGAACCTGGCACCAGCCGGAGTAACCTTTGTCATTGTCAGGGACGACATTCTGGGAAAAGTGGAGCGTTCTATCCCCACCATGTTAGATTACAGGACCCATATTGACAAGGGCTCTATGTTCAACACACCCCCTGTAGTAGCCATCTATGCGGCCATGCATACCCTTCGGTGGTACAAGCAGCAGGGAGGGGTGCAGGCCATGTACAAAACGAACCTGGATAAGGCAGCCATTCTTTATGATGA
>JBDLIQ010000082.1:0-17709 GCA_039714775.1 Bacteroidota bacterium | reverse complement strand
TTGTGTCTGCTCTGCTGAATGTTTTAGAGCAAAATTTGGGCAGGGTTATTTCAGCAAATAGGCAATGGCCACACCCAGGTAATTCCCGATGGCGTAACCTACCACCCCGATGATCATGCCCGGAACCACCACCTCCTTGTTGCGCAGCGCCGCAGCGACAACAGGTACAAAGGGAGGCGAATTGGAGAGGGCTGTGGAGGTGATGATGTAGTCATCCACACTGATCCCGAATATCTTTGACAACAGGGCATGGAGCAACAATGAGCCAATGATGACAAGCGCAATGAATAGAAACATGTTCAGAAGGAGGTCCATATTCTCCTGTGCGAACAGCACCGTCACATCGGCAATGGAGGCCACAATCACACTGAACACGTAGATAAAATACATACCCAGCTGAAAGGAGCGTTTGATTTCATTAATCCGGGGAACCAGGGAGGCCAGGATGCCCAGGCTGGTCACCGTAAGCACTGCCGCCGTGGTTCCGGCTTCGGGCTTATCTGGTACAAGAATACTCATCAGTTGGATCATCCCGTATCCCAATCCAAAAATGACCACAGCGATTCCAAAAGCCTTCAGCAGGTGTGGAAATCCGGAGCGGTCAAAAAAGCCATCGAAGGACTCAAATTCGCTAACATTCAGGTCAGGTTGATCAGCGTTCCCATTTGATTTGTAGGGTTTCAGAAAGAGCCCGAAAAGCGGTTTGGCCGCTGTGATCAGAAACAGAATGACCACCGCACCGATCACTAGCTCCACGGTATGGGTCAGGAGGTAAATTTCCCTGTCAACCCCCAGGCTCGTGGCAATGGCAGCCAGGTTGGGTGTGCCACCGGTATAGACCCCGATCATCATTCCTGAGATTTTCCAGATTTCCGGGATCCGCTCCCTGAAAATAAAATAGCCCGCAAAGACAAGTACCACCACTGAGGCAACGCCCAGCAGGAGAGAGATGAAGGTATACTTGGCCATTTTCGCCCACTTCATCACATTCTCTGAGAAGAGAACCAGGGGAATCCCCAACAGGATAGAGAATCCGATCAGACTATCCTGTACTTCGATAATGGACTCTGGAATAATGTGCGCATTTCCGAGGATCAGTCCGCCTGCATAACAGATGACAATCACCCCGATCTTATTGATTATCGTGTACTTTGTACTGAGTTTGAGAATGATTGCAGGAAAGAGAAAATAGAAGAGAATAATCAGTACACCCATGGCATATAGTTAAAAATATGTACCAAGATAATGATAAAGTTTAAAGTGATGGGTGAATGGTGAGGGTGAGGGGTGACTATTCCGGGCACTCCCTGAAGCTCTTCTCGTACTGCTCGATGGTCCGGAGACTCATGCCCATACTTGAGAATCCTCCATCGTGGAAAAGATTCTGCATGGTAACCTTCCGGGTCAGGTCCGAAAAGAGGGTGATGCAATAATCGGCACACTCCTCAGCAGAAGCATTTCCAAGGGGGGACATCCGGTCTGAAAAATCCTCCAGTTTATCAAACCCATTGATACCACTTCCCGCAGTGGTGAGGGTAGGAGATTGGGAGACAGTGTTGATCCGGATGCGTTTGTCGCGGCCATACATGTATCCAAAACTGCGGGCAATGGACTCCAGGATGGCTTTGGCATCAGCCATATCATTGTATTTGGCAAAAGTTCTCTGGGCTGCCACATAGGATAGTGCAACGATAGAACCCCAATCATTGATGGCATCTAACTTTCTGGCGGTGCTCAGAACCTTGTGAAGGGAGAAAGCCGATACATCCAGTGTCTTATGGTAGTAGTCGTAGTTAAGTTCATCATACCGTATCCCTTTCCTTACATTGGGTGACATGCCAATGGAGTGCAGAACGAAATCAAACTTACCACCAAAAATCTCCATAGTCTTGTTGATCAGGTTCTCCATATCCTCAAGGCTGGTGGCATCGGCGGATATCACCTCAGCGCTGATCTTCTCTGCAAGCTCATTAATGGTCCCCATCCTCAGTGCAATGGGTGCATTTGAAAGAACGATCTGAGCACCCTCTTCATGCGCCCTTTCCGCCACCTTCCACGCGATGGATTGGTCATTCAATGCTCCAAAAATTATTCCGGTCTTCCCTTTCAGTAGATTATATGCCATGGTTAAAGCCTTTTATTATTACTTGGTAGTTTCTTTGCCCTATTAACAAACCAGCACAAAAATTGTGCGATGGATTTTAAATCCTCAACAGCACCCGGGCATTTGAAAGTGCCGCCTCCGTAACCGACTCGCCCGATAACATACGGGCGATCTCCGTGATCCGCTCCTCTTTGCTCAGTTTCCTGATCCTGGTAAAGGTGGCATGGTCGGTATCCTCTTTAAAAACCGTAAAATGATCCGATCCCATGGAGGCCACCTGGGGCAGATGGGTAATGGCCATCACCTGCCGGCTACCAGAGAGCCGTGCCATGATCCCTCCAACCTTTTCAGCGATCTCCCCGCTTACCCCGGAATCGATCTCGTCAAAAATTAGTGTTGGCATTCCCTTCCTGTCCGAAACCAGTGCTTTTATACAGAGCATCAACCTCGATATCTCTCCTCCTGATGCCACCTTCGAGATCTCCTCCAGCTCCACCTGCTTATTGGCCGAAAAGAGAAACCGGATTTCGTCGGAACCATACAGATCGAACATCTGTTTTTTTGCAATATCAACACTGAACCTGGCATTGGGGATGCCCAGCTCCTTCAGTTGAATCTCAACGCTTTTCTGCATCGCCTTCCCTGCAACGGCTCGCTTCTGATGCATCGCACCGGCTATCTTCTCCATGGTCCTGAGAAACGCTGCCTTTTGCTTCTCCAGTTTGCTGATCTTCTCATCTGAAAAGGTGATCTCCCCGATCCTGTCAGAAAACTTTTCCCTGATGGCGATCAGCTCAGTCACATCCCTGACCCTGTGCTTCTGCAGCAGGCCAAACAGGAGGTCGATGCGCTCCCGGAGTTGCTCCAGTTTTCCCGGTTCGGTATCAGTTTTCCCGGCCTGGTGCTCCACATCGGCCGAAAGGTCCTTCAGCTCAATGTATGCCGACTCCATCCGCTCATGCAGCTCCCCTGCAGGGGTATAGACATTTGAAATCTTCTGAAGCTGGCTTATGGTCTCCCTCAGTTGATCGAGGATTCCTGTGGACTCCTGCAGCAGAAGGGCCGAGGAGCGAACCAGTGCGTTCCCGATCTCTTCGGCATGTCCGGCCCGCTGAGATTCTGCCTCCAGCGACTCCAGCTCACCCTCTTTCAGCTGGGCCGACTGCAGCTCACTGAACTGGAACTGCATGAAATCGAGGTCCTCCTTCAGCTTTTCAATTGCTAAGATGGTTTGTTCAAGCTCGCTGCTGATCCGGCCATGGTTCCGGAATGCCTCCTGGTACTCCAAAAGCTCTCCACCGGTGTGGCCCAGGTAATCGATCACCCCCATCTGGTAGTGGTGTTCACTCAGCTGCAGGTTCTGGTGCTGGGAGTGGATATCCACCAACCTGTTCCCCACCTCTTTCATGACAGGCAGGTTCACCGGTGTGTCGTTGATAAATGCCCTTGACTTCCCCCCCGGAGCGATCTCCCGCCTCAGGGTAGAGACCGGCTCATAGTCCAGGTCGTTGGATTCAAACACCTCCCTGACCTCCTCACCCGGCATGAAGGATCCCTCTACGATACACTTTGCATCTTTCAGCTTCAGGACAGAGGTATCCACACGGTGGCCAAGGATGAGCGAAAGAGCCCCCATAAGAATGGATTTACCTGCACCTGTTTCGCCCGTGATGGTGGTAAAGCCTTCTGAAAACTGCATCTCCAGTTCATCAATCAACACATAATTTTTGATGTAGAGGGATTTGATCATGTAGAAATTTTACATAGTTTGCTCCAGAATGGCTTTGTATTTCGTGGCATTGGGCTTATCCACTTCGGTCAGTATCTGGTGGGCGCGGTTCCGCTCCTCGGGGTATGATTCTGAATAGACCTTGATGATCTCATCGGCTTTGGCTGTGAAAACGAGGCTCAACAGGTACATGTAGGGATCGGGGCGGTTCCTGTAGAGCGTCTGAAGCAGCTCCAGGCTGTTGGTAATTTCGGCCCTTCCCTCGGCCACCTTATCGTCCATGGTATCAAGACCCAGCCGGTGATAACGGTAGTTGAATTCACGAAGCGGCTCATATTCAGCATCAAGGACATCCTTTACAAGCCAGTACCTGCTCTTATGGGAGAGGTCATCCAGGGGTTTCCAACCGGCCTCGGGTGCATTCTGCGCATTCAGTACGATCCGCTCTGCATTGGTGAAGAAGGGGGTTCCTCCCATGAGTGAGAATGAATCATAATCCAGTCCCAGGATGTAGTAGGCATAAAAAGCCAAAAGGGAGGTGAGGTTTGATGTGTTGGAATTGAGGTCAAACTCCAGCGGTGAAAACTCCACATACCTGAAACGGATGTGGCTGTCCATGAAGTTAAGCATTGGGGTTGTGTAGTTGGTGTTATAAACCGGCCGGCTCGCCTGAATCGACAATGTACCCTTGAATTCATCGGCGGAAATCTGTTCGGTAATATTGAACATCAGGTTGCATACGATCCGCTCCTCCATGGTGTAGACGTGATCGGTCCACACCCGGTTGTTCATGAATTCATAGATGGCATTCTGAAGTGTCTGAAACACCTGTACGTTCGTGCCCTGAACCTTGGTGTGGTTCACCTGGACATTGCACCTGAGCTCCTGTCCCGATGCAAAAACTGAAATAAAAAGGACAAAAACAGTTATTACTGACTTACGCATCTTCGATCATCTTTAAGACCCGCCCCACCAGGTCGGTTGCCACCCGGGCTTTGGGTTTTTGTTCAAAATCCTCAACGTTTCCGGTCCGGTCAATCATGGTTACCCGGTTGGTATCTGTTCCGAATCCGGCTCCCTCCTCCCCGGCTACATTCAGCACGATCATATCCAGGTTTTTTGTCTCCAGTTTTTTGCGGGCATTCTCCAATCCATGATCCGTTTCAAGCGCAAATCCCACAAACAGTTGTCCCGCTCTTTTCTCGCGCCCCAGTTCGGCTGCGATATCCCTTGTGGGCTTCATTTCAATGGTCCAATTCGTCCGGCCCCGTTTCACCTTGCTGGTTGCAGGATCGATGGGTGTAAAGTCCGATACGGCCGCATTGAACACTGCAATATCAACATTTTCGACCAATCCTTTGCACGCCTGGTACATCTCAAGGGCTGTTGTTACCCTGATCACCTCTACCCCCGGACTTTCAGGTTCCAGTTTCACAGGTCCGGATACCAGGGTAACACCGGCTCCCATCGATGCAAATGCATCGGCAATGGCATAGCCCATCTTCCCTGAGGAGTGGTTGCCTATATAACGAACGGGATCGATGCTTTCTTGTGTGGGCCCTGCAGTGACAAGGACCCTTTTATTCAGGAGTTTTTTTTTTGAAGGCGCTGCGTCCAGCCCTTTGATGAATTCCAGGATCGCCTCAGGCTCCTCCATCCTTCCCCTTCCTTCCAGTCCGCTGGCCAGTTCGCCGGTTCCAGGTTCGATCACATGGTTTCCATACCCCCTGATCACCTCCAGATTTTTCTGTGTGGAAGGGTGGTTATACATATCCATGTCCATGGCAGGAGCTACCACCACCGGACAACGTGCCGACAGGTAGGTGGTTACCAACAGGTTGTCTGCGATCCCCCCTGCCATCTTCCCCAGTGTTGTTGCGGTTACCGGTGCAATGAGCATCAGGTCGGCCGAAACCCCCATATCCACATGGCTGTTCCAGTCTCCTCCTTCTGAACTGAAAAAATCGCAAAGCACACTGTTCCCGGAGAGGGCCGAAAATGTAACCGGACCAACAAACTCTTTTGCTGTCGGGGTCATGATGACCTGGACCTGTGCACCCTCCCTGATCAATAACCTTACCAGATAGACAGCCTTGTATGCGGCAATGCTGCCGGTAACACCAAGAATGATCTGTTTCCCTGTGAGGTTCATCAGGAAAAAGTGATTACTGTTCCTCTACTTCAGGAGCTTCATTGATCCTGAAATATACCTGGTCTTCGGTCATCTCCTGCAGAGAGATGAGAGAAGGCTTGGGCAGACGCTCAAAGAATTTTGAGATCTCTATCTGCTCGGGATTCTCGAAAACCTCTTCAAGGTTATCGGTATAGGAGGCGAACTCCTCCAGTTTCGAATTCAGCTCGTGCTTCATCTCCACACTGATCTGGTTGGCCCTTTTAGAAGCCACCTTCACAGTCTGATAGATATTGTTGGTATCACCATCAAGCTCATTCAGGTTTCTTGTAATGGTGGTAATCGGTGCCTTTGTCTTTTTGTAATCCATCGGTTATGATTCTTTACTGTTTTCTTTCAGAAAATTAGTGGAACTATCATAGATCCTTGTCGCCTCCCTGGTGTGTATACCCTCAGGAAACTCTCCAATAAAACTGTAGTACTCATCCACTGTTGCCTGGAACCGTTCCCTTTGTTTGCTAAGAACGCTTTTGTCGGCAAGCAGGTAAGAAGATTTGAGGATCATGAACATCAACTCCTCCCTGAACCGGGTCTCGGGGTACTCGATCAGGCTGTTGCGCAGCGCAATGATTGCTGATTTATAGTACCCCAGGTCATAATATAGTCTTGCGCTTATAAAAGATTTTTCCACAAGCTTGTCACTCATCTCAACAATGATCTCCTGGCATTGGTTCACCCGGTCCGAATTGGGGTGTTTGACCATGAACATCTGTAGGGTCGTTATGGTCCTGAAGGTATTGTCCTGATCCAGTTCCGGGCGGGGCGACTGCTTGTAATAGCAGTAGGCCACCATGAATTCGGACTCTTCAAGGAAAGAGCTATTGGGATAGGTAACTGCCAGTTCTTGAAAATAGTGACCGGCCATCATATAATCACGTTGTCCATAATAGCTCTTCGCCTGGTAATATTTTACCGTATCGGCCTTGGTTGTTCCTCTGAATATGTTGGCCACCTGGTCGAACAGTGTGGCGGACTTCACAAACTCACCCTCCTCGTAATAGGACAATCCGGTATCATACTTCTTCTGGAAGTCCCTGCTTTTCAGCAACTTCTCATACTCTCCACAGCCACTCAGAAGCAATGCAGCAGCTACAATTGTCAGAATATACAGGGGCCTGATTTTAAACATGGCGCAAAATTACAATTATTGAATTAATAATAAAACGATTACCTAAATAAATGCACTCCTTCTTTAAACAAAAATCATTCCATTTTATTGCATGCTCAAATAAAAATCTCTAAACAACAGCATTGTGAAAAAAAGCTTAAATTTGCAGCCATTAACAACCTAAAAACAATTCTGTGGATATTTTTGAAAGAATTACCAAAAACAGGGGTCCCATCGGTCAATACCAGAAGGCGGGACATGGATACTTCACCTTTCCCAAGCTGGAAGGTGAGATTTCGGCCCACATGAAATTTCGTGGCAAAGATGTGTTGACATGGAGCCTCAACAACTACCTCGGACTTGGGAACCATCCGGATGTGAGAAAAGCTGATGCCGATGCTGCAGCTGAATATGGCATGGCCTACCCCATGGGTGCCAGGATGATGTCCGGCCAGACCAAGAAACATGAAGAGCTGGAGAATGCACTGGCCTCTTTTGTACAGAAAGAGGATGCCTTCCTGCTGAATTACGGTTACCAGGGAATGGCATCCATCATCGATGCAGTTACCTCCCGTAATGATGTGATCGTCTATGACTCGGAGTCCCATGCCTGCATTCTTGATGGTATGAGGATGTCACTGGCCAAGCGGTTCGTCTTCCCGCACAATGACATGGAGAACCTGGAGACCCAGCTGAAACGTGCTGAAAAACGTGCCGAACAGCAGGGAGGCGGTGTACTGGTTATCTCTGAGGGTGTATTCGGAATGGCCGGCGACCTGGGTAACCTGAAGGAGATCTGTGACCTGAAGGAGAAATATAAATTCCGCCTCCTGGTGGATGACGCCCACGGATTCGGAACCATGGGTGCTACAGGAATGGGAACCGGTGAGCATTATGGTGTTCAGGACAAGATCGATCTCTACTTCTCCACCTTCGCCAAATCGATGGCAGGGATCGGAGGATTCGTCGCCAGTGATAAAGAGGTGGTGGATTACCTGCGCTACAACATGCGCTCCCAGACCTATGCGAAATCACTGCCCATGCCCATGGTGATCGGTGCCCTGAAAAGGCTCGAGATGCTTAAGAGCATGCCCGAACTTCGTGAAAACCTCTGGAGCGTGGTCAACGCACTCCAGTCAGGACTGAAGAAGGCAGGATTCGACCTTGGAAAAACAGCATCTCCTGTTACCCCGGTGTACATGCGTGGTGGAGTCATCGAAGCCACCCAGCTTATCATAGATTTGAGGGAGAACTACAACATCTTCTGCTCCATTGTAATCTACCCGGTGGTGCCGAAGGGAGACATTCTTCTTAGACTGATTCCCACTTCCATGCATAACCTGGAAGATGTGAAAGAGACGATCGCTGCATTCACCGCATGCCGTAACAAGCTGGAGGCCGGGGAATACAAGAAAGAGGACTTTGAAGATATCAGTAAATTTTCCAATTAATTACTTAGTTACCAGGCAATCTGATTGCCAAGTTGGGTAGTTGGGTAGTCTTTTGACTAAAATACATTATAAACAGGAGGTTCGATCCGGACCTCCTGTTTTTTTATGCCGGGTATCTTAAAAAAAGTTAATGGAATATGATTTGGGCTCCTTTGCCGTTCATTCATTAAACCAACAACAGACCTATTTATGGAAAACTCATCAAGATCGTGGTTCAAGGAGTCGATTACAGTAAAACTCATTATTGTCGGAGTGCTTACCCTGCTACTGCTGATTCCAGGCAAAATGATTCAGAACCTGATCAGGGAGCGGGAGGAGACCCGCAGTGAGGTGATCTCAGAGATCAACTCCAAATGGGGAGACGAGCAGACCATCACAGGTCCTGTTATCACCATCCCTTACAAAACCTGGTATAAAGAGAACAAGAAACTCTATTCTGAAACAGATCACCTCCATTTTTTACCCGACCAGCTGGAGGTAACCGGGACGATTAATCCAGAGATCAGGTACCGCGGAATTTACAAAGTTGTCGTATACAATGCCGATCTCAGCATCAAAGGGAACTTCAAGAACATTGACCTGGAGGGGTTGTCTGTGGAGGAAGAGAACATCCTCTGGGACCAGGCGCTCTTTACTACAGGGATCACCGATATGAGGGGGATCAGCAAGGCTGTGGAACTCTCCATCAACAACAGCGAAGTTGATGTCAATCCGGGCATTCCTGTGAAGGATCTGTTTCACTCCGGCATCTCAAGCGAGATTGGGACTGAAGAGGGTTCAGAGATCTCCTTTGATCTTCAACTGAGTATCAATGGAAGTGAATCGATCAACTTTCTCCCGCTGGGGAAAACAACAGATATTGATATCACCTCCGACTGGGATACACCCAGCTTTATGGGTGCTTTCCTCCCGGATAGCAGGGAGATTGACGAGAACGGGTTCCATGCCAACTGGAATATCCTGCATCTGAACCGCAACTATCCGCAGAAATGGAGCAATAACCAGTACAAGATTGAGGATTCCTCCTTCGGGGTCGGACTGCTCCTGCCTGTGGATCAGTATCAGAAGGCCGAGAGATCGGTAAAATATGCCATCATGTTCATCGGGCTCACATTCCTTATCTTCTTCTTCTCTGAGGTGCTGAACAGGAAGAGGATCCATCCCATACAATACCTTCTGGTTGGACTGGCGCTGGTGGTTTTCTATACGCTCCTTATTGCCCTTTCAGAACATATCGGGTTCAGCCTCTCCTACCTGGTTTCAAGTACGCTGACTATTTCGATCATTGTACTCTATTACCACACTGTGATCAGGAAGTTTCAAAATACTGCTGTTATGGCTTTGATCATGATCGCGCTCTATCTGTTCCTCTTCACCACAACCCAGCTTCAGGATTATGCATTGCTGATGGGCAGCATTGGATTGTTTGTTGTGATCTCGGTGATCATGTACCTGTCACGGAACATCGACTGGTACAATCCATCAAACAGCAAAAGAGAGAAAGAGTAGCCTATTCCATCTCTCCCAGGTAACGCTCTGCATCCAGGGCGGCCATACAGCCGGATCCGGCAGCGGTCACTGCCTGCCTGTATGTATTGTCCTGCAGATCACCTGCAGCAAACACACCGGGAACATTGGTCTTGCTTGAGCCGGGCACTGTATTTACGTAACCTATCTCATCGGTCTCCACATACTCCTTGAACACCTCTGAATTTGGTGAGTGTCCGATGGCAAGGAAGAAACCGTCAATATCGATCTTCACAGTCTCCTCACCAGCTTCTCCTTTGTTCTTATAGAGCTCCAGTCCGGTCACCACCTGGTCACCCAGCACCTCTTTGGTCTGGTGTTTCCAGAGCACCTCGATGTTTTCGGTATTTGTCACCCGTTTCTGCATCGCTTTGGATGCCCGCAGCTCGTCCCTGCGGACGATCATGTAGACCTTCTTGCAGATACCGGCCAGGTAGGTTGCCTCTTCAGCCGCAGTATCTCCCCCACCAACAACGGCAACCGCCTTATCCCTGTAGAAAAAACCATCACAGGTGGCACATGCGGAAACGCCATATCCTTTAAACTTCTCTTCCGACTCCAGTCCCAGGTATTTGGCAGTGGCACCGGTGGCCAGGATCACACTGTCGGCCTCGATCAGCGTATTCTCATCAACCACCACCTGCTTCACCTTCCCCGAGAAATCAACACCGGTGGCCATTCCAAAACGAACCTCTGTTCCAAAACGCTCTGCCTGCTTCTTCAGGTCCTCCATCATGGCAGTACCATCAGTTCCCTCCGGATATCCCGGGAAGTTATCAATCTCAGTGGTGGTGGTCAGCTGACCTCCCATCTGCATGCCGGTATACATCACCGGTTTCAGGTTGGCGCGTGCTGCGTAGATAGCTGCTGTATAACCGGCCGGTCCTGATCCCAGGATAAGGCACTTCACATGTTCCGAAACTTCAAGTTCCTTTTTCTCTTTTCCAGACTCCTCCGGAGTACTGCCCATTGGTTTAAATAGGTCCATTGTATTGTGTAATTATGTAAATTGTGTAATTGTGTTCGCTTCGCTCACTTTTGTGTGTTGGTCTCTAAATGACCATATATATTACAAAAATCTTCCTCGCCTGTTCAAATTTGGTACCAAAACCAAGAAACCAGCCCTTCGGGCAGATCATGCGACATTCTTTCAGAGAACCTCCGGATGGAACGCACATAAACTGACGGGATGACAGCTTTAACCCGGATAAAGATACCGGATCATTTTGTGCGAGTTGTTTGAGAATTTGAAATGAATTCCTACATTTGCACCCACAAATTGATCGGGGTGTAGCTCAGCCAGGTTTAGAGTACTCGTCTGGGGGGCGAGGGGTCGGAAGTTCGAATCTTCTCACCCCGACAATAAAACAGAGCCACTGTCGCTTTCGCGACGGTGGCTTTTGCATTTCAGACGGACGTCAGAAGCTTGCTTCTGTAAGGAGGTATGGAATGCAAAAGCAGCACGCAGTGCTGTGGCTCTGTTTTATTGGATACTCCCCCAAATGATCACGAGCCGAAGGCGAGTAATCTTCTCACCCCATTTTCTATTGCAAACTAAAGGTTATTATTTTACCAAAATCTTAGCAACCTTAACATTGCTTCCTTCTGCAACATGCAAAATGTATGCGCCTGATTTTACCTTATAGTTAATTATACCATTAACCACCATGCCTTTTTCAAGGCAACGACCCGTAAGGTCAAATAAGGTATATACAGCATCATTAGTTTCTAAACCTGTCAGGTTAAGATAACCGTAGGATGGGTTTGGAAATACTGTAATTGATTTGGCTTTAAAATCCGGTATAAAATTTGGCAGAATAAAAGGCGTTGGACGATAAATGTAGAATTCCTTACCGGTAATACCATTATCAGCTTCCATGTATACATTATCATCGAAAACTGTTAAGTGATCAACATCTCCTATTGTATCGGTTACTCTCTCCACATAAGTACCATTGGTTCGGAACAATCTTCTTGGAGTTGTAAAATCTTCAACAACAAAATCCTGGCCTGTAAAATAGAGACAATCACCATTTGCTAAAAAGTTTCTTGGATCCAGAAAATGAGGCTCAAGATTACCTGTGCCCCAAAAATCCAGTTGATAATCAGTTAATCTGGTAAATGTATCTCCTATAGGGTCAAATACATACAATTGACTTTCGCTTAGAACATTATTTCCCTTGCAAAATATTTTATCATTCCAAACATAAAGATTTCCAAAGAAGACGCTTCCACTTAGTTCATCATTAACTACATCTACCCTACTAGTTTTGTCTTTAGTACCATCAGTTTCCCAAAGCTCATTCCATGCAATAAAATATGCTTTGTCACCAAATGTCACAAACTCAGTAATTTTGGCATCTACAGAGTCAGGTGTGGCATCAACATCGAGAGCAAAATCTGTTATGCGTGTAACCCCCGATGCGGGGTCAAGTATCAACAACTCTGTACCTCTATCGGGAACGTCATCTGTAATATTACCATACACTAAAAACATATTGCCAAAAGGAATAAATTTTCCTGTTCCCATAATATTTTCCTGATGAGGTAGTATTGTTTTGGTTATTCCATCCCATGAATAAATAGCCTTCATATCTGCTTCGCTCAGAAAATCCCAAAAATAAACCATGTCATTATGTACAACAGGATTTTTCCATTGAAAATCAGCTGCCTTTACACCAGTGTCATTAGTTTCATCAATTCTATATATGCCATAATCAGTACCATCAGTAGCACTAAAGTATATCTCGTTGTTAAATACAGTAAAAGATTCGCCCATGCTGTGTGCACCTGCATTAATTTCAATGCTACGTGTATTTTCGGCTGTTCCGTCGCTTACATAAACTACATTGTACATAGTTGTGTCAGTAGAAAATGTATATTTATTACCTCTGAAAACAATTTTCTCACTATCGGCGATCATTCCACTAATATGCGTAGAATGTCCTCCGTTAGTGATATCTTTCACCAACTCTACTTGTGCAAAGCTTACAGATACTATAAGGCTAAACATTAAAACCAAGTAATTTTTTTTCATAGTTAGTATTTAAATAATAAAACTTAAACGATTACTGATATACATATTGAAGTCCTATTCGAGGGCTTTAATAAATGTTTCTTCAAATTCTAATCCTCCCGGTCCCGGGGTATACACATTTACAATATTTCCCTGTTTGTCGATAACCATGTACCGGGGTGCTCCTGTAATATTGTATTTCTCAATAAAATCTGTTTTTTCTTCACTGCCAATCAGGTTGATTAATTCCATCATATTGTAATGAGGGAGAGAGTATTTCCAATGCGAGTATTCTCTGAACTTATCAATGGATATGGTAATAAATGTAATATCGCTATTCCCTTTATATTTGTTATATACTTCAAGGTACTTAGGCATTTTTGTTACACACCATGTACACCATGTGGCCCATACATCTATCACTAAAACTTTGCCTTTAAAATCAGCCAATGTATATATATTACCCCTGTCGTCGGGCAGCTTAAAATCGGGCGCTGGCTTGCCTGCCCTTAAATGGTCGTAATTATCAAATAGTTGCAATACCTTGTCTTTGTTATCCGAAGATTGCATAGCCTTAATGGCCGGCAAAATGGGTTCTAGTCCTTCGGTGTATCCATAAAACCGGAAAATAAATGCTATTTGAGACAAATAAGTTTGCTTCAAGCCTTCGCTTCCTGTTTCATATACATTGTAAAGATCCTGGTAATACAATTCATTAAATGAATTAAGCATACTTGTGTTTGCCTTTCCACCTCCGGCAGCCCTGGCAAATTCCTCGCCTGCCAACAAGTGTTTCAAAAAGAAATAGTCTTTTGTCACAAGTGATAAAGGTTTACTGTTTACAGCAAATAAAAGTAATGGTGCTTTTAAGTCAAGCTCCGGTATTTTATTACAAATGGGCTTATCTGTTTCATTAAACTCACCCTGACGTGTTAAATGACGGCTTAAAAATTTGATAAAGAACAAATCGTTTAATTCAAGAGCCATGCTATCAGCATCAGATTCTTTGTTGATCAGCTCCTTTTTGATAGCCTCATAATTTGAGTCGATAAGGCCTATGGTTGTTTTGGTTTCATATTGTTTCCATCTGTCAGTCATTAACTCCATAACTTTCATACTGTCAACCTGTGCAAACACTGACAGATTAAAAGTTAGAACCACTCCTAGAATTGAATATTTTATACGCTTCATATACCTTGTTTTAATCATGAAGCCTTCACTAAGGAGGGCTTCACAAAACTTCATTAAAATTTATACTATTTTTAACAACACTAATTCTTTAATATTCCCTTCGGCATCTTTAATTGTAATATTGGCCGTATCACCATCCATTTGGACCACCTTGCTGATCAGAGCTTTACAAGGATCAATTACTGAAACATCTTGCCCGTTGATAGATAACACTTGCTCTCCGCCTTTTAAATGCTCATTCATACCACTCCACACCATACCAATTATCAAATGGTTATCACTTACAGTAATTCCGGCATTCCAGATTTTCTCATCAATTAAAACAGGTGTTTGACTAACGGGCTCATAATAGAAACGACTGTTGGGATAGTCGATTGTTACAATGCCATACTCCAATATCTTTGTCCCAAGCCGTGACCGTTTAGCTGAGGTAGTAATTGTGTTGACTTTTTGAAACTTTCCGATACCAATAGTAAAGTAAGGTATTTGTATCCTGATTTTTTCATTACTATTTTCAATTCCACCAACTCCCATATAGGTAGCTCCAAAACCGGTATCATTAACTGTCATCACATCATCAAACCCAACTTTATCATAACTTGCTGAGCACATTTCAAAGAAACCGTTAGAACCTGAATCAAACACTGCTTCATCTGTTTCTAACCTGTTTAATCCCACCTGAATAATTGGTAATTTATTGTGCAGTATATTCTTATAACTGCGGGAAGAGATATTAAAACTATCTACACTATTTGTTAAGATAACTCTCTTGTTAGGCGAATCTATTCGAACAACGCAATGTTTTAAAATATCATTGCCAATAATTCCGTCAACCTCATAACAGTAGATTGGTGCTTCAGGCTCTAATATCAAAACGGGTAGATTAGCAAAATTCAGGGGGCCATTGGAACCGGGGCGAATGGAAGGTAATACCATTTTAGCAAAACTTGTTTGACGGCCTGTGGCATCTCTCACATAGCTGGTATCTATATTGGAATCACTTAATTGTCCGGCTAATTCTGAGGAGATGAGAGTAAATTCAGAACCGGTATCCAAAATAAAGTCACCATTAAAACGTCCAACTCTTGCAGGAATGATAATCTTTCCACGCAACTCTTCATATGGTATTTCGACATAGTACGATTGCGCATAAACAGCATCGCTTAATGCCATAATACACATAAAAACAGACAAATATCTCCATCCCGGTAACATGGACTTACTTATTTTGTTCATAATACTCTAAATACATCTTCTTTCCTTCTAAATCATGCAGCATCTGTTTGTATGGTGATTTGCTCCCTAATTCTTTTTCTGAAGAGAGCAGTCTTAGCATGCGTATGCATTGAGGCTTACTGCTTAAATCAAGGATTAATCTTTGACAGCCCGCATATATAAGCATATAGCTAAATGATTTAGGGTAATAGTTTTCGTTGATAAAACCTTTTTCAACAATATCGATCATGGCAGGTACATTTGCCTTTGTAGCATGTTGCAATATTTGCATCATCATTACTTTCTTATCCAAATTATCAACCTTTATTGTGCTAAAAGCATCCTGTACTTCTTTAAAAGAATACCCTGCAGGCACTTCCAGTGTACTTGTATAAGATGAAATAAACTCCCTGGCATAATTAAAACCATCTGTTTCAATTTTATCCCTTAATTGATCCGAATTAGAAGTTTCATTAAACATATCCCAATTTACTATCAGTTCCTGATAAGATTTCAATTGAAAGTTGCTTATATCCTGAATAAACATTTTTAGGTAGTCGTTGGCATAACGTTCTTCAACAGGGAAAGTACATAGATATGCATCAGTCACCTGTTCGGAGTTTAAATCAATTCCCAGGTAAACCGTCCTGTCAAGTTCTGCAAGAAGAGTTTTTAGAAAGGCTGTATCACGGTCTCCGTTAATGAAACGTTTCTCGTATTTTTGCATCTGTTTATACGATGCATTGTTTTCTGTATTGCAAGCACTTAGTCCTATTGCAATGATTATAATAACTAATAACCTCATTTTTCTTTTTTTTGTATTTAGTATTGAGCTCTATTACTGTAACTCATTAGCCAGTTTAATTGCATTATAAGCATTAATTATTCCACTCCAGGCACAAAGCTCTTCAAAAGCAATAAGCTCGCGTGGCATCATGAGATTTGGATCTTTAGGTTTGTCAACTTGTTTGCCGGCCATGTTAGTAACACCTTTACGCATGACTTCAATAAGCTCTTGTACACTTAAATCGGGGAAATACGACCAAACTAAAGCAGCAATGCCTGTAACTACAGGGGCTGCCATACTGGAACCACTCAACTTTTTATAATTATCGCCTATAATGGCTGAATAGATATCAACTCCCGGGGCAAAGACATCTACTGCCTTAGCTCCGTAATTCGATGTAATGGCAGGATTACCATAAGCATCAACAGAGCCAATAGTAATAAAATTTGTGAGTGTTTTTCTTGCAGATATATACTTTACGGGATAAACGTAATCATCATCAATGTTTTTATAGTTGTTCCCGGCAGCATGTATCACTAATACACCTTCTTTTTGTGCATTTTTAAGAGCTTTATCAACCCACTTTTTATTTGTTGATATTGGTTTGCCAAAACTGAGATTAATAATATCGGCACCATTATCAACAGCGTACTGAATAGCAAGTGCAACGTCTTTATCATACTCATCACCCCTGGGTATTGCCCTTATATTCATAATCTTTACATCGGCAACACCTTTCATCCCAAGCACATTATTGCGATCGGCACCAACAATTCCTGCAACATGTGTACCATGGTCTGTAGGTGAGGCTCCCATATTATTATTGCCGTAATACTTATCTTTGATATTGTCGATGTCATCTCCAATGATATCACGGTTTTTCAGGCCTTCAGCCAGCAACTTATCATAGGCTGTTTGTGTCTTTACTGTTAATTCTGAGCGGGCATTAAGAATACTGGTCCAATTTGTATCGGCCCCCAGAGAACTAACTTTAAAAGCAAAGTTCATAGAATAATAAATGAAGGCCCTGATTTCATCCATGGATTCATCCTGAGCGGGTGCAACTGCCTTAAACTCATCAATTGTGAAATCTATTCTCTCTGTATCAAACTTGATTTGCATTGCCAGAGTAAATGTGTCTGCATAGGCCACTATGGACTTCATTGCCTCATTGCTTTCATAAGCTTTTCCTACTTTAGAATTTTTAATGACCTTATATCTAAAATACAGGTATTCATCCATTTGCTTTTTGGGCACAAGAGTAGAGTCAATCCCGTATTCTTCATATTTATCTATTAAACGAAAGAACTCCCGGTCGGCTTCCAATGACGATTCAACAAGGTCTTCTCCATTTGCATTGCCAAGAAAGTTCCAACCGTAAACATCGTCT